>NZ_ACEP01000082.1 GCF_000173975.1 Anaerobutyricum hallii DSM 3353 | reverse complement strand
TGCTGCCTTAGCAGGTCGAAAAAAGCTCCAGTGGAGGTTTTGAGAGCAAGTTTCTGCTTTATTGGGCAAAATGGAGCATTTAGCACAACGGAACAAAATCAATAAATCTTTTAGAGGTTCTTCATAATTCTTCTAGCAATCCGACCATCACTTTTCTGTAGCGGCGTCTGCTTTGCCAACTCTACAAATCAAAAGTTTTTATTCTACATTTTTCAATGCCTCATCCATCGGTACTTTCTGAATCTTCCGATACTCAAGCAATGCGACTACCGCATAAGTTACCAGTCCGATTACAAACATTTTGACATAAATCTTTGGGTCAATGTATAGGGCAATCCATCCAGATAAGCTCTGAAGCATCATCTCCCGGAAGATGC
This sequence comes from Anaerobutyricum hallii DSM 3353, assembly GCF_000173975.1. GTDB lineage: Bacteria > Bacillota > Clostridia > Lachnospirales > Lachnospiraceae > Anaerobutyricum > Anaerobutyricum hallii. The sequence continues at coordinate 6,259 of NZ_ACEP01000082.1, read as the reverse complement.
CTTTCATCAATATGGTTTCAACTGGAAAGCTTAAGAGCAGGCACAGCACGACAACGAGTGATGTTGACAGGATGTAAAGTCTGCTGATTTCCCCATTGCTGTAACCAAGTATTTTTACCATAGAGATAGACTGGGCATTTTTTTCGATGATAATTTTTGAGAGCAGGTAAATAAGTACTAAAAATATGGCGATGGCAAATCCATTAATCAGTCCCATCATATTTCCCATGGATACATCTAATTGGCGGGAAATTTTTGTTAAGGCATCTAAGTCGATGACGGAGCCGATATATTTACTACTGATGTCGGTTATTTTGGTATCAGAGAAGTAGCCGCTGTAATAGTCAGAGCCGAGGTCAAATATACGGTTTAACTGATTCTGGTTCATAAAAATACAAAGGCCTCCATTATACTCATAAATACCTTTTACCCGGAAGGTATACTTATCTTTTTCGTATTTTTCTTTTAAAGTGATCATATCTCCCGGCTGCAAGGAAAATTTATCTGCATAGGCAGAAGAAATATACGCATCGGCTGTGACCTTACTATCTGCCTGTAAATCTGCTTTTTCATCTTTTAAATTAATTTTAACGTATTTACTATCGGACTTCACACCATATAAAGTGACTTCTTCACTCTTAAAGGTTTTCGGTGTTGTGTTTAAGGAGTACGCAGAAAATTCTTCCGCATCTTCATTTTCTGTTTTTGCTCCAAGCGAATACTCCAGCAAAGAAAATAAACTGGATATTTTATTGCCGCTCATTGCACTGGTCGGAACAGAAAGCATGTACTGGTATTTGGCCAACATATTGTTCTGAATGTCTGTCTGATAGTGGTCAAGTACAGAGGGCAAAAGTAATCCAAAAAATAATAATAAATTTGCAAAAACAATTCCGACAAACAATACAATATAATTACTAAAGTTCTGGAAAATAACACGCAGTCGGAATCTTGAAAAGATATTGATTCTCGAGCTTAAGCGCAATGCTCTTTTTTGCTTTTTCCTGCTTAAGTCTCTTCGTAAAAATTTAAGCGGCGGCAACTTTAACTTGCTGCGCAGTATGCCGTAATTGACAACAAGCATAATCAGTACTGGGACAACCGTTGTAAGTAAAAAGGCTTTCGCATTCCAGACTGTGACATAGGTTGGCAGGCTATAACTTCCATAGTACATTCCTGCACAAACATTTTTAAAGATCGTATAACCTAAAATATTTCCGACAACCGCTCCGATAAGAGTTACAAAAACTGGCATGGACATATAATGCCTTATCAATTCATTTTTCGTATAACCAGATGCACGGAGTGTTCCGATGACTCCGGCTTCCTTTCGAATCGTATTACTTGTTGTAATTCCAAATACAAATGCCATAATCACCATGACAATATAGAGAAGTACAATGATCATTGCTTCATCACTTCCCATATCATCTCCTGTAAAATGAATCGCCTGATTAACATACTGTGGAATAAAACTCTCTAACGTGATATCTTTTCCGATATCTTCCATGAAATCTTCTGACCTTTTCTTCTCCTCCTTTTCGTTCTTTGGCTTTTTATTATATTTCCATGCGTAATCATAGGTAAGCTGGCTTTCATTAAAAGAAGAAAATTCTTCCTTTGTGACAATGCCCACACCGAACTTTATCGCATCAAACATTGTATCATTATTATTCTGGAACAAGGCACTGTAATCAGACAAGGCAACAAGACCAGTAATTTTCCATGTCTTCTTTCCACTTTTTAATGTATCTCCAACAGATAGTTTATTATTATCTGCATACATTCTGTCAATGGCGATTTCTCCGATTTCTTTCGGCATTTTTCCCTTCATGAGACAGACTTTATTTACCTCTTCCCTGTTTTTAAAAATACGAAGAGTACTTCCATTAGAAAGAGCTTTCTCTACATAAAAATTCTCATAAAGTTTTACACCATAGCCTTCTATTGTTTCCTGCTGATTTTTATAAACTTTTTCTTCTGTAGCAAAGTTTCCATCCTCTATGTTATATTTTTCAAAACTGTTATCATAGGCAGTCAGCATACTTCCATCTGCTACTAAAAAGCCGGAAACAAACCCAATCGTTGCTACCATCAGAATAAATACAACAAGATACTTTCCCATTTCCTGCCGTAGTTCCCGAAGAAGCCTTTTTCTTAAAGGATTTTTCATATCTCGCTCCTCCTACCACTCCAGTTCCATCGCCGGAACTTTCTGTTCATTCGTATAATTCTTTCGAATCATACCGTCTCTTAACTTGACAACTCTGTCTGCCATATCTTTTATCGCATCATTATGAGTAACCATAACGATTGTATTGCCATACTTTTGATTGACCGTCTCAATAAGGCGTAAAATATCTTTTGATGTATTATAATCTAACGCTCCTGTTGGCTCATCACAAAGCAAAATGTCTGGATTCTTCACAATTGCTCTTCCGATTGCTGTTCTCTGCTGCTGTCCACCAGAAAGCTGGTTCGGCAATTTGCGCTGATGCTCATAAATACCAAGTGTATGTAACAGTTCATCCACATCAAGCGGCTTGTCACTCAAATATGCACCAACCTCAATATTTTCCCTCACTGTAAGATTCGGAATCAGATTATACATCTGAAAAATGTATCCGAGATGCTTTCTTCGGTATAAAGACAGCTTCTTCTCTGTCATATCCTCGATACGCTCTCCATCAATTGTAATACTGCCTGAATCCGCTCCATCAATCCCACCAATAATATTTAACAACGTAGACTTTCCAGAACCAGAAGGTCCAAGAAGAACACAAAACTCTCCCCTCTCAATCTCCAAATCAATCCCTTTTAGCACCTCAATCCGGCTGTCACCCATACCAAAAGACTTTTTAATCTGTTTTATTTCCAAAAACATAAACTCAAACTCTCCTCTTAACTTTCTTTCCTCTATTTCAAATAAATTTATGTTAGCCCCAAACAGCCCGCGTTAGGTATTCCTATTTCTTATGCATTTATACTAACATATTTATTCTTCTTCTATTTTATGTTAGTTGTAACTTACTAAAATGTCAATAAGTTTTTTGATAAATCAATACTTGAGTCGAGATTCGAGTTCTCCCTGAAAATCTTTAATTTTCTTGAAAAGCCAAGAAACAGAACCCAAAAGAAGCTGCATACCGCAGATGTAATCTCAATTCTGCGCGAACATAGTATCGTTAAAAGTTTCTCCTTGCAAATATTGATTTTGTGACTTTGTGTTTTTTACAACTGAGTCAAAATCAATATTTGCAAGGAGAAACTTTTATAAGATACTTTTCTCACAAAATTGAGAGATACATCTGCGATATGCAGCTTCTTTCAGGTTCGTCTGTCTATTTAGAAAAATTAAAGTGTTTTCAACACTTCCATTACACCATTTTCATCGTTGGTCTTCTCTGTTACATATTTTGCTAATGCTTTTAAGGTAGGATGTCCGTTTTTCATACAGTAACTTTCGCCGCAGCTTTCTAACAGAGACATATCATTTAAATAGTCACCAAATCCCATAGCTTCTGTATGTGCAATGCCGTACTTTTCACATATAGCTTTGATTGCATTCCCCTTGCTTTCTGTTTTGTTGGCAATGTCAATCCAGCTTGCTCCGGATAATACGGCTGTAAGTTTCTCACCGATATTTTCAAAATATTTCATGGATTCTTCAGCTTTTTCTTTCTTAAAATAGATAGCGACCTTTACGATTGTATCATTGTCTGCCACTTTTCTTAAATCTTCTACAATCTGTCTTCTCTCGTAGTACATTTCTACATTATAGTAGATTTCCTCATCCACATCTTTTTTTGTTATGTAAGCAGACTTCGCACCGCAGATAACAGGTGTTGCATAAGGTACTTTATCTATGATATCAAGACATTTTAACACGTCCTGCTTGTCTATCTCATCTTTAAAAATAATCTCGCCTTTTTCGAAAACAAGCCCTCCATTTTCTGCAATAAATGCAAGGTTATCTCTGATTGGAAGAAAGTCTCTTTCTAATGTATAGTACTGTCTTCCGCTGGCAATGACTGTCTTTATCTCTGGATGACTTTTTACCCACGGAATAAATTCTTCCGGCATTTCTTTTTTACTGTTAAGCAAAGTTCCATCCATATCTACGGCTACTAATTTTATATTCATCTGTTCTCCTTATCGTAATCTTTAACGTAATCCCTAATTAAATTTATCTATTTCCTAAATCAATCCCTGTTCTTTGCAATAATGATAAATGCCATCTTCTGCAACATGTCCGCAGATTGCATCGGCAACTGCTTTTACATCATCGGTTGCATTGCCCATTGCAACACCAGTGCCTACAGCTTCTAACATTTCAATATCGTTTGTTCCATCACCAAAGGCGATTGCATTCTCTTTATCTAAATGATAATAGTCAAGAATTTTTCTTACGCCGACACCTTTGTTTCCATTTGCCGGTGTAATATCTGCCGCTCTTGTCCACCATGCAGTAATTCTCGCACCGTCGACATCTCTTAAAATGTCTGCATATTCTTCTTTATAACAGCCGACCATCATCTGGTAAACTTTTTTATCCATGAGTTTTTCAAAATCAAAGTTATCAAGGATATTTACTTTACTCTTTGCAATGGCAAAATAATCTGCCAAATCTTTATCACAACCGTTTGCACCGCCGCCTTCTACTCCGGCAAGGAACACCGGGCGATGGATTTCCGATGCATTCTCAACAATTGCCTTTACATCTTCTTTTGGGATAGGATTTGAAAAAATAACCTCATCCTTTGTATAACAATAAGACGCATTATAAGATAAAAAGACATCAAAATCAATTCCTGGAAAAGATGGAACAAGATATGGGCCGCGTCCTGTTGCCATACATAAAATAATTCCATTCTCTTTCAGGTGTTTTAATGTCTCGATCATCGCAGGGGTGATTACCTTTTTTTCCATATCAACTAACGTTCCATCTACGTCAAAAAAAGCAATCTTTATATCTTTTGCAGAATCTTTTTTCATATATTCCTCCACTATATTCTGTAATTTTTCTTTTTATAACACACCCCTACTATTCTACAGCTTTATGTTTTTCTGTCAAGGTCAAATTATCCGATAAGCAGCTTTCGAAGCTCTCTGCGCCGTTCAATTTCTAACTTGGAAAAGATACGGGCAATCACATTTTTCACATATCCATAGGAATAATTCATCTGTTCCGCAATCTCACGGTTTTCCATTCCCTGTGCAACTGCCAGCGCAATCTTCCATTCAATTGGTGTCAGCTTCTTTTGTATTTCTCCACGATTTTTTTCAATTGCTGCATCTGCAAAAGACTTTCCTGTTTCTTTTGCGCTTCTTTCAAGATGCATTTCGACTCTGGCAAGCAGGACCTCTTTTACAAAAGGTTTTACAATATAGTCTACTGCTCCTGCCTTTAACCCTTTTACTTCATAATCTGACTCCGCAAATCCAGTGAGAAATATTACAGGAATATCCTGACAATTCGGAATAGATTTCATTTTTTCCAGAGTCGTATACCCATCCATTTCCGGCATAGCGATATCTAACAATATCAAATCTGGCACAACACCCTTTTTTAGTAATGTAATTGCCTGTTTTCCGCTTTTCGCTACGCTGACCGTATAAATACTCGACAATATTTCTTCTGCTGTTTTTAATAAGATTAAATCATCGTCTACAATTAATATGCTATTTTTGCCCATTTCTGTCCTCCCATTCTGTCGTAACTTTATTCGTCCAGTAAGTACCTTTCATAAGTGATTCTGCCTGTTCGAACTCCAAATTCTGCACCGATTTTTGTACCTGTCCCAAAATCTTCTTTTTCTTTGGATTCTTTTCTAAAGACAACAATTTTTCCAGCTGTTCTTCTGCATATTTCCCTTGATATTTTCCTATTGCCTCCAAAATCCCGTCATATGTTTCCTCATATAACTTCTCCTGATTTACTTCTTCTGTCAGCTCACCGTATACCTTCTGTTTCCCATTCTCTTTTTCTTTCTTTTCTGATTCCAGAACAAATTTTTTTGTATTTTCTAAGAAAAAAAACATCCCATCTAACGCTCTTTCCCACTCAAAAAACAAAAGAGGAATCGCCTTTTCTATATAGCTTTCATCCTGCATTTTCCCTCTTATTTCAAGTGAAGCGGCTAATTCATAAAGTGACATTGCTCCAATCGCGCGGGCATTACTTTTTAATGTATGAATCTGTCCTGTCAATATTTTTATTTCCTGCTGTGTTTTTCTCGTTGTCTCAAAACTTTCCTCT
>NZ_ACEP01000083.1 GCF_000173975.1 Anaerobutyricum hallii DSM 3353 | reverse complement strand
GGGGGCAATGGCTTCGTCTGTAGTGTATCTAATGAATTAAATAGCAACTCAAAATGTCAAGTCAAGCGTAAAAATTTGTATTTTTTAAGTAGAATATCAAATGTTTTTCTATAAAATGACATGATAAAATATGTTTATATTGGCTGACTAATCTGTTGACACATTTTATAGTCTTGCTATAATTTTATATAGATTAGCACCTTAATATGATATTAGGGACAAAATACCTTTTGATTCTAATATCTTAATATATGAGAAGGAGAGATTATTGTGGTTAAAGTAGAACTATTAAAAGAATTAGATAACGGAATTCGTTTTTATTCTATGGAAAATGAATCTTTAAAAATTGTTGTGGTAAATATGGGATGCCGCATTATGGAAATCCACACTCCAGATGCTTCTGGAAATAAATCAGATGTTATTCTCGGATTAAAAAATATTGAAGATTATGCGAATGACCCGGCTTACTTTGGTGCAATCATCGGCCGTGTTGCGAACCGAATTGGTGATGCCCACTTCACATTAAACGGAAAAACTTACGAACTGTATGCCAATAATGGCAAAAATCATTTACACGGAGGAAAAGAAGGATTCGATAAAAAAATCTTTGACGTTACTCCGTTAGAAAATGGACTCCGCTTCCACTACTTTTCTAAAGACGGTGAAGAAGGCTATCCTGGAAATTTAAATTTATATGTAACTTATACATTAAATGAGAATGCATTTTCCATTCACTATGAGGCCGATACAGATGCAGACACTGTTGTAAACTTTACAAATCACCTGTATTTCAACCTTTCTAACACATTGGATAAAGTTAATGACCATTATTTACAGATTAACTCTGACTATATCGGATGCGTCGATGATACCTGCCTTGCAACTGGAGAACTTCTTCCTGTCAAAGACACTCCATTTGACTTCAACAAACGAAAACGAATCGGACAAGATCTCGAAGCAGACCACATCCAACTGAAAAATGCTTTCGGCTACGACCATTCTTTCGTATTAAATGGTACAGAAAATCAGTTAACTTTAGAAGAACCCGTCTCCGGCAGAAGACTTATCATCTCAACAACTGCTCCTGTCGTTCAGGTTTATACCGGTAACTTCTTAAAAGATGGCTGTATCGGAAAAGCAGGCAGAGTTTATGAAAACCGCGAGGGTGTTGCATTAGAAACACAGCTTATGCCAAATGCAATCAATACGGAGGAAAATCCTTCTACAATATTACGAAAAGGGGATAAATTCGAATCAAACACAAAGTATGTGTTTGAAATAATGTAGCTTCTTAATTAAACAGACGGAAGTAATCTGCTATCGTTATGGCAGGTCGCTTCCTGTCTTCTGCAAATATTAAGTGCTACATTGTTTTAAACGGGGAGGATTTGTGGATTCAGCCGAAAAATTATGGTGGATTTCTTATAGATTTCACTCCCTCAGTTTATCAAAGGCAGCCTTGTAGAAATAAAATAATCCCTATCTCTGACTTCAGAGCTGCTTGAAGACTATATTTTGAAAAGACCATTATAAATAAGTATTAATTTTGTGACTTTGTGCTACGGAATTTTGACCATAGAAACTTTGCATTCGTTTCTGCAAAGTTTCTGCTTTACTGGGCAAAATGGAGCGTTTAGCACAACGTAACAAAATCAATACTTATTTATAATGGTCTTTTTCTAGAGCGACCCTCTCGCAGCGACCAAAGACACAGATAGGGATTATTTTATTTCTATAGGGCGTATCCTTTGCCAACAAATGAGGGAGCAGTCTACTTAATCATTGTTTCTACATTTTCCTTCGTCACTTTCTTATACGGCAGATAGATACATCTATTATTTTCGAACTGAATATCCTCCATTTCCTTTCCGGTGACTGCTGCGATGACAAGCTCTGCCATTGCCTTCGCCTGCCCTTCTTTATCGTTATAAACTGTTGCGGCGATTTTACCTTTCTGAACGGCTTCCAAACCTTCGTCTGTGCCATCGATACCGAAAAATACTGGTATATTTGATTCTGTATAGCCCAGTTTTTCGTAAGCATCAATTGCTCCTAATGCCATGGAATCACTGTTGGCTATAACCATTTCAATATTTGTTTTGTATTGTCCGATAAGCTGCATCATTCTGGTCTGTGCCTGTGCACGGTTCCAGTTTGCAATCTGATAACTTAGTTTTTCCAGAGAAATATCGTTGGCTTTCAGGCTTTCTACTACGCTTTCGGTACGGATAATTGCATCCTGGTGACCCATTTCTCCTTCCAAAATAACATATTGGATCTTCCCGTCATTATTGCGGTCTGCCTGCGGATTGACTTTAATAAAGTCTGCTGCAAGTTCTCCCTGCAGCTCGCCAGATTGTTTCGCCTTTCCTCCCACATAGTAAAGTTTATCCCATCGCCTCATATCCTCCTCAACCGGTTCCCGGTTAAAGAAAATAATTGGAATGTCTTTTTCTTTTGCAGCATCGATAATTTCTGATGGTTCAGTTCGATCTGCCAGGTTTACACACAACACATTACATCCATCGTTAATCATCTGCTCAATCTGATCATTTTGTACTCGCTGTGAGTTTGACGCGTCCATAATCGTCATACTTATTGCATAATCTTTGGATTCCATCGAACTGCACTGTTCTTTAAATGCATCTACCAGTTCTTCGATAAAGGTGTCCTTCTGATCATAACAGGCAACTCCTATATAAATCTGATTATCTGTCTGCGGCTGACTTTTACCGCATGTATAAAAAATCAGTGTTCCCGCAAATATGACCATTATTATTATTCCTGTGATTTTTATCTTCATGCTGTCCTCCGATTGATTTTTTATATTCCCAGAAACTTGATTTTGTGTAAAATCTTTATCGATATAATATATAATTGTGCTATATATTTTACTTACTAAGTGTAAATAACAAATCCTGATTCTCTTTTGAAAAAAGATTATCTCTCGTGAGCACCGTATATGGTACTTCCTGATTTTTCATTTGATAAAATGTTTTACGAAGAGCGTTTACTGTTTCGGCAACACATTGATAACCGGCAGTAAATTCATCTGGAACAATGAGACATTCTGCCCATCGTGCGTCAAGATAATATACTGCCTCTGTGGAGTTACCGATTCCATATACGATTGCTCCATACAGATTGTTCTGTTTGACAGATTCCCCTGCTTCTACAAAACTTGTGTCATCTAATGCCAGAACGATGTCCACTTTTCTTTGTGACTGTAATGTTGTATTTCGTTTTATTTCCTCGTCACGGGAAACGGTCCACACTATTTCAGCTCCCGTGCCCTTTAATGTATCGCAGACTCCCTCTCTTCGATTGAGATCTGCTTCTGAATTACTGTTTTCCAGAAAAATTCCTATTTTCTTGCCAGATAGATTCCCATTATTTTTCTCAAGTAATTTTTGTACCAAAGCCACCCCCATCTCATACTGATCTGGCTCTGTTACCGGGATATCTGATTGCTTTTTGGTTTCGGCAAGACTTTCTCCCGCCAACATAATCGGAACTTTTTTCTGTATCTTTTTCAACTGCGAATACTCATTACTGTTTCCTGTCATTTTAACAATAATAGCGTCTGCTCCTTTATCAATCTCCTGTTTTACGACCTCCATTTCATCCTCTGATAAATTAATATTGGATTTACTGATAAGTATGGTATTTACTCCATATTCCTGGGATGCCATTTTTAAGCCGTATTTGAACGCCGACCACTGACTTTCTTCTATATCGGGAATAATGACAGCAATTCGTTCTGTCTTATCTTCATTTTTATTATACAGCATAAAAAATGCCAAAATGACAACAAGCATTCCTAAAATAATTTCTGTTAAAATAAAGCTTCTTTTTCCATTTTTCATCTTTTTTCTTTCTGCGTTCTGACTGCTCCCACAGGCAAGCCTGTGGGGTTCTGATTATCAAGTGTAGCTTGTAATCGTACACCATTTGCAGGCTTTGGAGTTACAAGTGTAAATCTATTTAAATTAGGACTTTCATTACCAAGCAGTCCAACGACCACATTAACGGCAAAATTCTGCTTTTCAGCAAGGAAGTACAGTCAATCTCCCTTATTATTAAGTTATTAAGCTATTTTAATTCCGCTGTTTAATACTTTAATCTTATGAGCCTTAATCCACGTGATTAGGGCTTTTTCTTTCTTATAGCAATTATCAAACTGGGTTATACATTTGTTTTTATCTATCTTCTGTATCTTATAGTCGTAACAGTAAAGCAGGAATGATGAATACCAATCCCTTTGTACCTCAGTACCATCTTGTAGCTTATATAATCGGTCAGATAGTTTCTTTTTGATATAGTCATCAACAGTATGGTCGTACTGTGAGGCTCTGTAATTATTTGGTACTTCTATATATGTACCACCAGTAGTCTTAAACTTCTTTTCCACTGTAGTCTGGAACCCAGAGGGGCATCGGTTCTTTATGGATTTACCAAAACGCTTCTTCTTATTGAACCTGCCTTTGTCATTAACCGCAGTTTCTTTCGCTCGCTTCATAAGTTTGCTGGCGTTTTTAGGTTCTGTGACGAATGTATCTCCAAGACTTCGTAAATGGTTAGCATCTTCGTTTATTGCAAGCTGTCTGTTCACTGCATTGATACGGCATAATTCAGAATGTTTTGCTTTCAGTTTCTTATAATGATTTGAATATTTCCAAGTCTTACGACCTTTCTTAACCGTACCGTCTTCATTGTAGTTTTGTGGATTCGCTGCCCGCCTTGACCTGTCCATAGCACGATAGAGCAGACGTTCTTTTCTTTCAGAAGTCTGTATGCTGTTGCCACGCTCTGAAAGATTCTTTAAACCAACTTCCGTATCAGATGTATAAGCAACAGTCTGTGTGCCAATATCGGCACCTATCACCCCTTTACCATACTTGTGACGAGGATTACCATGCTTATCATACTTTAGTTTTGTTTTGCCCTCAATGGTCAGATGCACATATACCCTGTATTTACCTCGTATCATCTTAATAACAAGAGTGGCATAGCAAGGTCTGTATGTGTCTATGTAATAAGCGTCTTCTATGAGAGTATTTACCGCTTTGTTATCCACAATCTCAGGTTCGGCAAGATATGTTAAAACGGCATCTGCTTCGTCCTGTTGAAATCTGTCATTTACCTGTATTCCGAAAGCGGTTTTGCCAAGTTTGAACTGCAATCTGTCATCTTTTACAGATATTGGAATGCCACGATTTATCTGTTTTGCTCGAATACAAGGCAGTTCTCCATATTTTGAGAAATGAATAGCTTTACCATTACCATACAGGCATTTCTCGATACCCCGCCAAACATCCTCCGCTTTTGTTAATGCAAATACAGCATCGATTCCATATTTCCTGCCTATAGGGATCATAGATCTTCTGCAATGATCCCATGTGACATTATAGGCTTTCTGCATTTCGTTAAGTTGATCAGCTAAATCCTTACGTTTCTTTTTATCCTTGGTAGAACCATAGAGTTTTAGCAACTTGCGATATTTTTTAGTACGTATAAGCTGGTCATAATTCTTTCTCATAAAACTAACAAGCTCATTACCTGCTTTGCGTATCTTATCAGAAAGAATCATAACTTTAAGTACATCAGAATAAGGCATATCGGTCTCAACAACCAAAATATGCCTGTCAGAAAGTTTATGAAATTGTTTTAGAAGTTTTTTATATTCTTCATCACTTATCATTTTTCTGCTCCTCGATATACTTAATTACTGTAGCTTCACTTATATGCCCAACTGTTGACACAAAATATCCTCTTGACCATAGAACACCACATTTCGCATAGAACTGTTTTAATCTTGGGAATACTCTAAATAATTCGACAGCACTGATACTTTTTAGGGTTCTTGCAACATCACAGGGAGCAACCGTCTGCGGAACATCTATGAAAATATGTATGTGGTCAGGCATCACTTCAAGTGCCTTAATGTGATAATTATAATCATCACAGATTTTCTGTAATATCTGTTTCAAGGTATCCTCTACATTGCCTTTTAATACCGAAAATCTAAATTTCGGACACCAGATGATGTGATACTGTATCAGATATTTACAATGTGATGCTGAATGATATTGTTCCTCACTCATGAGCTTGTTCTCCAAGTTGATATTTTTCCTGAATACCTCTACGCATCAGATCAAGAAATGTGATAGTTTCACCCTCCTCGACAGAATAGATACGTGCAAGGTTTTCAAGTTCCGCTTTCCACTCAGAGGGAATAGATATATTGACTTGTACATTATTTGATTTTAGTCGTGCCATAATATTCTCCTAATTATAATCTTCGCAACAATATTCTTCCTCTACAATTTCTTCATCATGAACCATGCAATGCAAAATATCATTTCCATTGTCTGATGGCTCAGAAAAAGAATTTGCACAATTCAAACAATCTTTTAGACATTCATACATATACTTAAAATTCTTTCTTTTATACTATACATAGATTATATATTTATTCTATGCTTAAGTCAAGTCAAAAAAAGTGGCTTTCATCCCACACGCAAGCATGTGGGTTTTTCGCCACAAATTTATAACATTTTTTATCTCAATTCAAAAAAACTGACTAAACACGCTCTAAATGAACTTTCAATAATAAAATGTAATTACGAGCAGCCACTCTTAGATGTGTTCTCAAACTTCTTCCTGTTTTCCTCTGAATAAATAATTGCCGGTATTCTGATAGAGACTGTCGTTCCTTCATCTAATTCACTTTCGATATGTAAACCGTATTTTTCTCCAAATAAAATTTTGATTCGGTTATTTACATTTACAAGTCCCACACCAGAGCCTTTTTTATGGACTCTTTGTGTGTCTGTGAGAAGGAATTCTATCTCTTCTTCCGGGATACCCATTCCATTATCTGCAATGGTAAAAAGAATCTCATCCTCTTCTTTTCTTCCCTGAACGATGATTTCTCCACAATCATCCATTTCTCTTACACCGTAATTGATTGCATTTTCAAGGATTGGCTGCAGGATTAACTTCACAATGCAACAGTCTAAAATATCAGAATCTACATCAAACGTAATCTGAAATTTGTTCTTATAGCGCACCTTCTGAATATTCATATAACTTTGCGCATGTTGTAGTTCATCTCGGATAGAAATGATGGTATGGCCTTTGGAAAGACTGATACGGAACAATCTGGCAAGCTGCGAGATCATGAATACGGCATCGTCATTCCTCTCTCCTTCAATCATCCATGTGATGGAGTCTAAGGTATTATAAAGAAAATGTGGATTAATCTGACTCTGCAAAACTTCAAGTTCACTTTTTCTTCTCTCCGTCTGTTCCCATACAATTTTCTGCATCAGGGCATTATTCTGCTTATAAGAATCCTGGATGGACCTTCCTAAATGCCTGATTTCACGGGAACCTCCGATATAAATCTCCGGCTCTTTTCCCTCTTCATATTCGGTAACAGAATTATTTAACTTCATAATCGGACGGGATATTCTTACGGATACCAGACGGTTAATAAGAGTAAGCATCATTGCCATAAGCAAAATCAAGATAAGCACAAAATGCTTTACATCAAGCATTTTGTTGGAAAAAATAGAGTATGGCATGACGCAGACCAGTTTCCAGCCGGTATAACCTATCGTATCTACGACAATCTCCCTGTGCTCTCCATTGATTCGTTCTTCATACACACTTTCTTTTGCTCGGGCAGCCTTTTTACTGCTCTCCTTTTTCATTCCATTATCAAGCTGTACCTGATGTGGATGATAAATAATCTGTCCGTTGCTATCACACAGATAAAAATACTGCCCGCTGTCTGTCGTATTAATCCGTTCCATCATTCGTGAAATTCCTGAATAATCCATGTCAACAAGCAGTACACCTAATTGTGTATTGGTCCCATCCGTCAATTCTACAACACGGCTTGATGAAATCACCCAGTAATATTGCTGCGTTCCATCATCAAATAGATTCTGTACATGAGGTGTGGAAAAATGGATATTTTCCATTTGATTCATTGCCTGAATAAACCAGTCCTGCTTTGTCACATTCGGATCTTCCTTTTGTGCCACAACAGGTTCTGCCTCCAGCAAACTGCCATACTGATTATAGATAGCAATACTTCGCAGATTCTCTTTATTAGCCTCATATAAAAGATTCATTCCGTTATGCATCTTGTCTGACTCACTCGACATATCACTTTCTTTTATAATATTATAATACAAGGCATCCGATACCTGCCGCATATTGATCAGATAATCTTCCACACTCTCTACGGTCTGATCCATTAACCTCTGATTATTTTCTAATATTTCCTTCTGGGACATACTGGAAAAACGCAAATACATCACGCTTCCCATACACAGCAAAATAACTGCTGACACAACTGAAAACGCAATCATCAATGTTGCCTGAATAGTTCCCGGTTTGTAGGTAAATATTTTACGATTGAATATTTTTTTCCTGGATATTTGGGGACTGAATATTTTCTGTCCGGATATTTTCTCAAATACTTTTTTAATTACTTTCATACTCTGTCCTGTATTTTGATGGGGATACCCCATACTGTCTCTTAAATACATAGCTAAAATAGTTCGGATCTGTGTATCCTACACTTTTCGCGATCATATAGCTCTTTTCACTCGTCTCTACAAGCATACGGGCTGCCTTCTCCATTCGATATCCTGTAAGATATGCTACAAAGGACTGCCCTGTTTCTTTCTTGAAAATACTGGAAAAATAGGAATTTGATACACCCAGTTCACTACATATATCATCTAAGTTAAGCGCTTCATTTGAGTAATTGTTATGTACATATTCCTTTGCCTGGTCGATAAGAGACTTCTTAGAATGATCTCGGGCGTTTGCCATATCTTCATGTAATACCAGACAAATATTTAAAAGCCATTTTTCAAGTATCCGCGCTTCCATATTGCTTAACAGAGTGTATAGCTGCCCTGTTCCACCCGATAATTTCTGAATATCCAGCTCATTATTTACCATAAAATGATATAACTCACTGATAAGTTCCATTACCGCAACATGATATCTCTCCAATGACTTTAACGGAATAATCTTTCGTTCCATATATCGTTCCACGGCTGCTTTCACATCCGGCTTCTTTCCAAGACAGATCATCTTAAAGAGGTAAGCAAGTTCTGTCCCATCCGCTGCCTCCGTTGCCACTTTTCTTGTCGGAACAATTTCCTTTAAGTTAATTGCCTGATTACTTCCATATAAGACGCGGTAAGAAACAGCTTCTCTCGCACTCTGATAAGACTTCACAAGATCAGAAATATTATCACAGATCTGTCCGACACCGACTGTCACAACTGCTCCTATCATATGATGAACATATTTGCAAAATCGGTCACAGGAATCGGTCAGTTCTGAAACTTCCTTTTCACTTTCAAGCTGCACGATCATTACCGTGTCTCCAAGATAATTAAACCGCTTTGCTTTCCACTTTTGTTCTAACCGCTCTCCCGCCTGTTTATCTACGGATATTGCTACCAGCTGCGGATCCATATCTTTGGGAACCTGTGTTTTGGAAGCATGAATGAGTACACATCCATATAATGGTCCGGTAAAATCAATCTGATAATTCGCAAGATATTTGGTAAGTTCCTCTTCCGGAACCCTTCCCTCTATGAGGGTAGAATAAAAGTTTGCCTGCAAAAGCGGAAGAGAATCTTTATAATACTTCTTCAAAAGTTCCGCACTCTTTTTTTCATTGATTTCCTGATCTAATTTTTTCTTTAAATCTTCAAAAACTTTTGTGATTTCTGCAGCATTTAATGGCTTTAGCACATACTCCTCAATCTCGAGATGTACTGCCTCTTTTGCATATTCAAAATCATCGAAGCCTGTAAATAAAACGAGCTTTGTTGCCGGATACTTCTCTCTTATCTGCCCACACAGTTCCAGTCCATCCATATATGGCATCCGGATATCTGTCATAACCACATCCGGCTGCATTTCCTCTAACATTTCTAAGGCTTTCAGTCCATTATTGGCATGCCCTGTCACTGAAAATCCCAGGTCGTTCCATTTTACCTTTTTTGCGATTATCCGTGTTACTTCTTCTTCGTCATCAACTAGTAATAATGTATACATACGTTTCTCTCCTAACTTACTGATATTATATCAATTTTCAAAACATAAGTAAATTGTGTCCAACAAAGATTCTTCAAACAGCTTATGCTCTCTTTAATCTAAACTAAGCGTCTGTCATAATAGCATTCAAACACGCTATAGCACAAATAGAGATGCCAGATACTATGCAAGGGAAGCATATATACTGGCATCTCTATTTCATATATTTATAACAAAAGAGGAAAGAAATTAACTATTTTTTCTGAACGTATTTCAGACAGTCAAGTGTTACTGCTACGAGAATGATGATACCTGAGAATACGAACTGAAGGTTTGTATCAATACCAAGAATGGTAAGGGAGTATGTTAATGCTGTAAAGATACATACACCAGTAACTACGCCGGAAATCTTACCAATACCACCAGTAAAGGATACACCACCAACTACGCAGGCTGCAATGGCATCCATATCCCAGCCCTGTCCATAAGCTGCAGAACCGGAACCTACCATTCTGGCACATTCAAGCCAGGAACCAAATCCGTAAAGGATACCTGCCATAATGAATGCTCCAAGTGTAACTGCGAATACGGAGATACCGGAAACAGCTGCTGCCTCTGGGTTTCCACCAACAGCGTACAGATTTTTTCCAAATGTTGTCTTATTCCAGATGAACCATACGATTATGATTGCTGCTAATGCCCATAAAATAATAGTAGGGAATCCATTTACTTTAGGAATAATCATATTTGGAATGGTTGCTTCGATAGAACCAAAAGATACACCCTTTGTCGCGTATGTTACTAAACCGAAGATTACAAGCATGTTCGCCATCGTTGATATGAACGGATGCATCTTGAACTTCGCTGTAAAAAATCCTGCGATACTTGTAAATACCGTACACAAAACGATACATACAACTAATGCCAAAACAACTCTTCCACCAACTGGAATATTTGTAAAATCAAAGGTATGTCCAAATACAGTACCTGTATTTATACCCTGATGCATAATAATGGTTGCTGCTGTCATACCCATACCAACCATTCGTCCAACAGACAAATCTGTACCTGTGAGGAGGATCAGTCCTGCAACACCAAGTGCAAGGAACATTCTAGGTGAAGCCTGCTGGAGAATGTTCAGTACGTTATTATATGTGAGTAACGGGGTTCCTTTTTTGATTGGGGTGATTACACATAAGGCAACGAAGATTAAAATAATGGCAATATACAATCCATTCTGTAAAAGGAAGCTTCTGCGGTTAAAGGTATATTTGTAGTTTTCCCACTTCTGTGCCACCTCTTCTGCAAATGTGAATTCTGACAACCGTAATAAATCTATAAGATGATACTTATAAGTAAAGGCATCGTGTTTTCTGTCTTTAATTCGCTGTTTTTCTTTTTCCAGCTCTAACTTTTCATTGGAAATACGGTTTTTATGTACGTAGTTCTCTTCTTTAATCTCAACCTGGTCAGACATACCTGCCAATGCTTCTTTATGCTCTTTCTCTAACTGAGCAAGACGCTGTTTGTGATCTTCTAAAGCTTTTGCTTTTTCTGCTTCGCAGCTTTCTTTTACTGCATTATAATACAGTTTTTCAAAGTTCTCTTTCAAATAGCTTTCCGCATCAGAGATAAGTTTTGCGACCTTATCTTTGTTCTGTGCTTCTACCGCTTTTGCCTGACTTAACTTTGCTTCAAATTCTTTAATTTCAGATTCTTTCTCTCCTTTAGAGAGTGTCTTATCTCTTTTTACATTTGCGATAAGATTCTGGTACTCGATTACTTCTGCCGTACCATGTTCTCTTAACTCATCAATTTCTTTTTGGATTTTACCAACATATTCATCAATAGGCTGTCTCAGTTTTCTTTCCTGTTCAGCCGTAAGAATTGCACCATTAGCCATATCTATCTTCTCCCTTAATTATAGGTATTTTGCACTCAGTCTCAAAAGTTCTTCCTGATTCGTCTCCTTCGTATTTACAATTCCGGAAAGATGTCCGTTAGACATAACACCAATACGATTTGTAATACCAAGAATCTCTGGCATCTCTGAAGAAACAACAATGATTGTCTTTCCCTGTTTTGCCATCTGGATAATCAACTCATAAATTTCATATTTTGCTCCAACATCGATACCACGAGTCGGCTCGTCCATCATGAATACCTGTGGGCCTCGCTCCAGCCATTTTCCAAAAATAACTTTCTGCTGATTTCCTCCTGAAAGACTTGAGATCATATCTCCAGGACCCATACATTTCGTGTGCATAATCTTGATTTCATTTGAAGTTGCCTTTACCATCTTAGGGTCAGAAATCGCAACTCCCTTTTTGTATGCATTTAAGTTTGCGATTGTGGTATTAAAGGTTAAATCTCCTTTTAAGAAAAGACCATTCGCCTTTCGTTCCTCCGTAATAAGAGCAAATCCATAATCCATCGCTTCTTTTGCACAACTGAAGTTCATAAGTTTATTATTGAGATATACTCGCCCTGCCGCTCTTGTTCGTATACCAAAGATTGTCTCTAACAATTCTGTACGGCCAGCTCCAACCAGACCATAAAGTCCAAAAATCTCGCCTTCATGTACATCAAAGGAAACATCCTGTAAGTACGGCTCAAACTTTGTAGACAAATGCTGAACAGATAAAACAACATCTCCAGGCTGATTATCTACTGGTGGGAATCGGTTTTCAAGAACTCGTCCAACCATCGCCGTGATCAGTTCATTCATGTTTGTCTCTTTTGCACTTTTTGTCATAACAAGATTACCGTCTCGAAGAACGGAGATTTCATCACAGATTTCAAAAATCTCATCCATCTTGTGAGAAATGTAGATCAGTGAGATTCCCTGATCACGCAGCATTCTCATCATTTCAAAAAGTTTATCTACTTCCTGTACTGTAAGAGATGATGTTGGCTCATCTAATACAATTACTTTGGAATTATAGGAAATCGCTTTCGCAATCTCACACATCTGTCTCTGGGATACAGACATATTCCTCATCGGCTGTTCTAAGTTTACTGTCATTCCCAATTTTCGGAATAGCTTGGAAGCTTCATTCTTCATCCGCTTTTCATCGATGACTCCAAGTGAATTGACCGGATACCTTCCAAGGAAAAGATTATCCACTACGTTTCTTTCCAGGCACTGGTTTAATTCCTGATGTACCATCGCGATTCCATTTTCAAGGGCATCCTTCGGTCCGGAAAAGTTTACTTCCTTTCCATCCAGATATATATTTCCTTCATCTTTCTGGTATGTACCAAAAAGACACTTCATCATTGTTGACTTACCGGCACCATTTTCTCCCATCAGACCCATAACGGTTCCTCTCTTCACATCCAGATTGATGTGATCAAGTACTCTGTTACGTCCGAATGATTTACTCATACCACGTATCGATAAGATAATGTCTTCTCTCTTATCCTCCATACTTTTCTGCTCCTATAATTAAGATATTAACTATTACTTTGCTTCTTAAATATGGGGCTGTCTCACTCTCCGGCATCTATGTTGTTATGCCCTCTTAGCTCGGCAGCCCCAAAATGGTTTGTTTGTACTATTAAAGTTTTTTCATCATATAAGCACAATTCTAATTCACAGTCTTATGTAAGCCTGATACAGCTTTCTATAAATCTTCATATGAGTCTCTATACAGTTTCCTTCTATATAGCTTACATATAAATCCCTCTGTAAATTATTTGCCTTAAATGGCTGCGATTACTGATTTAAAATAGCTGTGTAAGAAGCTGCATTATCTGTCTTAACCATGTTGATTGCAAATGCATCGTACTGGTTTGGATTTCCAAGACGGTTTGTAACGTTAGACTCTGTCTGTCCATCACCACCGATGTACTCTACATCAAGATTTAAAAGATCATCATAGTTCTGTAAAAGTGGCTGATATGTTGAGCTTAAGAAGTTATCAGAAGCGTTGTAGATATTGAGCCATACTTTCTTTGTAGGATGTTTGGATGAATCTAACTGGTTAGATACTGGTTTCCAAACAACTGTAGAATCTGTGAAATCTTTGTAGTTATCTGCTGTAACTGCTGCATTTAATGCATAGTAAGAACGTTCTTCTTCACTATATTTATATACGTCTTCGCTAAGAACATTTCCTGCTTCATCAGCAGTTCCGATACCTGTGTCTACGTCAACACCATCAAGTGCGTTACGAAGTACTCTGAGTGTAAGGTAAGCCTGAACATCGGCATGCTGGCTGACTGTTCCGCCGTAACCTTCTGCGATAGCTGCTACCGCATCACTGTTTGCATCGTATCCAAATGTAGGAACTTTGTTGTCTTTTGACCATGCGTTAAACATTGACATTCCCATTCCATCGTTGTTAGAAACAACCACGTCAATAGAATCTCCAAAAGAAGATGACCATGTTCCAATAGCATTACCTGCTGTTGCTGCATCCCATGTAGCTCCGGCAGAGTTCTTCATTTCCTGAGAAGCAAGTTCTCTTACAACATATTTCTTTCCATTTACTTCAAGTTCTGCATCCTGAACCTCTGCAGCTTTTCCGTCTGTGTTAGTTCCTGTAGGAGCACTGTTGATTTCTCCATCTTTCTCAACGCCTGTTCCAAGAGCTTTACGAACACCTCTTGTACGAGCGATGGAATCGTTATGTCCGATATCACCGATTGCTAAAACGTATCCGATAACACCATCACCGTTACGGTCAATCTTATCAATATTTTTCTCGATATAATCTTTAACCATCTGACCCTGAACTTCAGCACCCTGGTTTGCATCGAAACCTACATAGTAAGTATCTTTGTTAAAGTTAAGAGCTGTCTTATCCAGTTCTCCTGTAGAACTGTTAGAAGGCTGACGGTTAAACCATACGAGTGGTTTATCTTTATTTGCAACTTCAGAAGTTGCTGCTGCCTGACTTCCTGTGTTTGATTCGCTCTTGCTGCTACTGCTGCTACCGCTGCTACCACAAGCTGCTGTAGAAACTACTAAAGCTGCTGCCATCATCATTGCTACGACTTTTTTTCTCATTATAAGTACCCTCCTCGGTTTTTGTTGATAATGACAGTATATAGGATTCTTTACTGGGAAACGATAGAATATTTTTCGATTCACATTAAAAATTCTATGATTTCGTTTATTTAATGGGCAAACAGACGAAACCAATAGGGCATATTGGCTCTGCTGGTTTCGTCTCCGTCAATCTACAAAAAAGTTTTCAACACCTCCAGCACTCCATTTTCGGCATAGCCTGGAATGACTTCATCGGCGGCTTTTTTAGTTTCTTCTCTTGCTGTGTTTACTGCATATCCTTTTCCGGCAGACTGAATCATAGAAATGTCATTCAGGTTATCTCCAAAAGCAATCGTTTCTTCTGGGGCGATTCCCAATTGGCGGCATATTTCTTCCAGTGCTGTCCCCTTTCCGACTTCTGGCATTACAATATCAACCCAATACTTTCCAGAAGTCAAAAATTCTAATTTCCCTTTCCATTTATCTTCCACAAGTTCTTTGCAAATATTCTCTGCACTTTGCGGATGATATAAAGTCATCATACTAAAATCTTCTTCTGGAACCTGATTCCAACCGCCTGTTCCAGTAACATTAAAATGATACTCATCTGCAAGTATCTTATACATTGAAGTCTCCTCAAAGGGGCAATACATTTCTGTTGCTGTATCAAGAACACCTTCTACTCCTTTCAGTTTTGAAAATTGTCTCCACATCTCTCTTCCCCACTCCTGTGGAATGGACTTTATGATTCTTGACTTTCCGTGGTAAGTCAGTACATTTCCATTTTGGGACGCAACCCATATTTTATCTAAAACAGGGGCAAAAACCTTTTTTACACTACTCATATGTCTGCCTGATGCAACAACGAATATAATTCCTTTTTCAACTAACTTTTCAATCACTTCAAAATACTCTGGATTGATATCCATTGTTCCATCTGGTATCAAAGTTCCATCTATATCTGTCATAATTAATTTTACCATTATTGTCCTCCTATTATTTCCTGATCATTTAAATATGTATTGCTTAAAACACTCTCGAAATTAAAAACTTTATTGAATAGTGTGAGTATATAGCATGATTGATATATTTACAAGCAGGTGCTATTATATTGATAATCAATCGCTTTTTGTGATTGTTATTGACGTTTATCAATCATATTTTCTGATTGCTTTTGTTTAATATAGATAAAAATATTGATAGAAAGGACATTTTACATGATACCAGACGAACGTAGAAAAGAGATTTTAGAATTACTTGATGAAAAGGGGTATGTTTCCGTAAAAGACCTGTCACAAAGATTATATGTAAGTTTACCTACTATCCGTCGTGACCTCACCTTATTAGAAAGAGAGGGTTATGTGCTAAGAACACATGGCGGTGCTTCCCTTAGTATATCTGACTCTTTTGTTGAACCTTTTGCCTTGCGTAAAAAAACAAATCTTGAAGCCAAAAAATATATTGGAAAAATTGCGGCTTCCCTCATCCATAATAATGATACTTTATTTATTACCTCAAGTAGTACCTGCCTGGAATTCGCCAACCATATCAAACCAGACCTTCGTCTTAATATTCTGACAAATGGAATGCCCCTCGCTCATAAACTATCGGAAAACAATAACGTTACTGTCGAATGTCCTGCCGGTATCTATAATTATTTTCATGAAGGAATCTATGGAAAAGAAGTAAAGGAACTAATCAGCAAACGTTATGCCCAATATTGTTTTACTTCCTGCAACGGAATTGACCTAATAAATGGCCTGACATTTTCAACGGACCTTGATATGACATTGATACGGGCCTGCCGTGACAATTGCGATCAGCTTATTGTGCTTGCGGACCATACGAAGTTTGGAATGACCTACTATTTTAAAACTCTCAGTATAAAGGAAATTGATGTTATTATTACTGATCAGGAACCAGCGGAAAAATGGATCACTTACTGCGAAGAGAATGGAATAACCCTGATTTATTAACTTCTAATTTGTAAGACAGCAAAACAGACGCCGCTACAACTTCCATAGCGGCGTCTGTCTCTGAGAATTCCTGGTTTTCTCCTTCTCCATATTCTTGAAAATAAAGTTTTCGGACAGCCTGCAAGGACTGCTTTAAATTTCTTCCTTTCCGCCTGTCTTTTCACGAATCACAAAAAGAATCGCAACCAACAGAACAATACAAACCGGAAGTGCCAGAAGTGAAAACTGTGTCAGCCCTACAGCCTGCAACACACCAATTATAAAATAACCGATCATGCAGACAGCCGCCACCAATCCTACATATGGAAGCTGTGTTGCCACATGGTTAACATGCTCACAATGGCCGCCAGCCGATGCCATAATGGTAGTATCGGAAATTGGTGAACAATGATCACCGCAGACAGCACCTGCCAGACAGGATGCAATCGAAATTGCCATCATCTGACCAGATGGGAATACACCAATTACAATTGGGATTAAAATACTGAAAGTTCCCCATGAGGTTCCAGTCGCAAATGCAAGAAATGCCGCTACTACAAAAATCACCATCGGAAGAAAGCCCTGAAGTCCCTGCGCGAAGTGCTGTACCATATCGGCTACAAATACCTTTGCACCAAGAAGATTTGTCACGCCAGACAGCGTCCATGCCAGTGTCAGAATCATGATTGGTGCAATCATGGACTTAAATCCATCTGGAATACACTCTGTAAACTCACGGAAAGAAAGTACATCACGCAGCATATAATAAACAAAAGTAAATGCGAGCGTCACGCTTCCACCAAGTACCAGACCTACCGATGCGCTCGAATTTGCGAATGCATCCACAAAGGATGCTCCCGTAAAAAAGCCACCGGTATAAATCATGGCTACAATACAGCTTGCAATCAATACAACTACTGGAAGCACCAGATCAAGTACATGCGAGTTTTCCTTAATGATTTCTTCTTCATTGTCCTCATACGGTCTTCCCGGTGTTGTAAACAAATCACCGGCAATAGCATTCATCTCATGATGCTTCATCGGTCCAAAATCCACACGCAAAACAGTAATTGTAAGCAGCATTACTAACGTCAGAATTGCATACAGATTGTATGGAATGGTCTGAATAAAGACCGCAAAACCATTAATTCCAGAATCGGCTGGAACAGATGACGTAACTGCGGCTGCCCAGGAGCTGATTGGTGCAATGATACAAACCGGAGCCGCTGTCGCATCAATAATATAAGATAGCTTTGCTCTGGATACCTTGTGACGGTCTGTCACAGGACGCATAACACTTCCAACCGTCAGACAATTGAAATAATCATCGACAAAGATTAACACTCCAAGAATCATAACGCTAATCTGTGCCCCAATCCTTGTTTTGATGTGCTTAGATGCCCACTTTCCAAATGCAGCGGAACCTCCCGCTTTGTTTAGCAGTGATACTAAGATACCCAGCATGACAAGAAATACTAAAATTCCAACATTTCCGGAGTCAGACAGCTTGCTTACCATGCCGCCATCCTCGTTAAATAGCATCGTATTTAACATCAATTCCAGATTGCCATTGGCATACAAAAGTGCTCCAGCCAGAATTCCGGCCAGAAGTGATGTATATACCTCTTTTGTAAAAAGTGCCAGTCCAATTGCGATTACTGGCGGCAGTAATGATAGTGCTGTTGCGTATACGACGCTTGTATACTCACCATCTGCAGATGGTTTGCCCGTCAGCATAGTGATTGCAAGCAATACGGCAAATACCGCAATCAGTCCAAGCATTACGGCTTGTTTTCTTTTGACTTTCATTTTCATTATACTTCTTCCTCTCTGTATAATTTATATTGTTGGGAAAAACACTTCTGAGACATATCTTGCTACATATTACAAGCCACATAAATAAAATTAACAGCAAACGATTACACAAAAACAGAGAAGCCCAGATGGACTTCTCCCTCGAAATCTTTTCTTACCTCATCGTATTTCTCGAAATATAGTACATTGTAGCATGTTATTTTTAAGAATGCAATTATTCATTGCGATTCTCTTTATATTAATTTATATTTTTGACATACCATACGCATACTTCCTGCAAACATACGACAAAGTATGCGGGAATGCTCCACAATGTCATACGACATGTCATGATTCAGCCAGTCAATAAGCTGCCCAAACAGCTCACACTTTAAATAACTTATGACAAATTCTAAGTCTTTTGAAGCGACCTTTTCCGAGTAATCTCTGGAACGGATATAGGTTCGGGTAACATAATCACAAATTTTCATAAGCTGCTTCTCATAAAATTCTCTGTTCGAAGATCCATAAATGTGGTAAATCATCCTTTTATTCAAATTAATCTCTTCCAGAGCCGCCGTAACTTTTTCCTCAAATGTAGATTCCTCCGGCAAATTTTCTATGACTTTCGCAGTCATCTCTACAATAATCTCTTCTAATAAAGAAGGGATATCCTGAAAATGATAATAAAAAGAATTACGATTCACACCACAGTCCTCTACAATATCCTTCACTGTAATCTGGGAAATCGGTCGTTCTGTTAATAACTTTATAAAAGAATTTTTAATTTCTCTTTTGGCAAAAGGGGGCATTCTGGCACTTCCTTTCTCAACTTAATTCAACTTATTACCTTATATAATAATGCCACAATGATTACGCACTACATGCAACATAATACCATATCTTCGCCCTTTATTCCATTAAATTTTCTAAAAAATCAATAAATTCTTTCTTGGTATTTGTATAAAGTATCTATACTTCTTTCTCTTCCACCTCATGATAGATTCTAAATCCATCTCTGCCACTTCTTTTTGTTGTATAAAGTGCTTCATCAGCATGCTTATACAACTCTCCAAATGTCGTGCCATCTTTTGGCATAAAGGCCGCTCCCATACTGCAGGTCAATGTATGTTCCTCTAACTCCTCTATCGGAAGTTCTCTGAGATACTGCTGTAAATTCTCCATCCTCCGAACGGCAAATTCTTCTGAAGTGATTCCCTCCATAAATATAAGAAACTCATCTCCGCCAATTCTTCCTACAATATCATTCTCTCTGAAAGAACTCTTCAAAAGATGACCAACCTTATATAAAACTCTGTCTCCTACTGCATGACCATAAGTATCATTAATCTGCTTAAAATAATCGACATCCATCATCATGAGAACAGCACCGGCCTTACTTCTGTCACTATGCAGCCACTCTTTAATACGTTGTTCTGTTCCTGCTTTATTATATAGCTGTGTCAGTCCATCCCTGCTGGCAATCTCTCTCATCTTCTTCTGTTTCATGGATGTTCTCTGGAAAATGAGAATGAAAAATGTAATCACACCCACACCAATGACCGCAAACAGAATCACTTCCTTATTTCCAATAAACTGAAATTCCTCCTGTGCTTTACTTTGCGGAACCAGATAGCAGAGCATCCAATTATTGATATGCAACGGCTCATATGCCAGATAGCTCATGGCATTCTTTTCCTTAAGAACAAGAATACCAGACTTTTGCTTCTTGATATTAGCCTTTGCTGACTTCATTGTTTTCTCGGCAACCTCACCACTCTTTGTATAAAAATCATATACATTATCATTAATACCAATCTTTCGATAAGAAAGTCCGCTATCACAGGAAATAATTTTTCCGGAAGTATCTATGATCATAGAAAAACCAATGCCATCATAAATATCATTAAATAACATCTGATTCAACGCACCTACATTATAGGATGCTCCAAGAGCACCTGTCACTTTTCCATTCCTGTAAATTGGTACAGCAAGAATCACTTTTGTTCTTCCATCTACCTTACTTTCAATTGGCGGACTCATTATCTTTTGTCCCTGCATCACTTTCTTAAAATACCCTCTGTTTTTTACATTCTTTCTTGCACCGTTATTGTAATAAGTATCTCCATCTGCCTTCATAATGCCTATCAGATCCAAATCCTGTTCTTTTACAATACTCTGAATCAGCCTTTTATTCTCCTGACAAAACAGATCTTCTCCTTCACCCATGTAAGAAGCCATACCCGTCAGATAATTAAACTGAATATCCAGCACTGACTTCAAATGATAGCTCTGCCTCTCTACATTTGTTGCCACAGTTTTTCTACTGCTAACTTCTACATCCTGCTGCAACCATGATAAAAAGAATAAAAGACTCAATATCATAAAACTAAGAAATGCTGCTATAATCAGAAAATACCTTTTTATCTCGTTTTGTTCGATTCTCTTCTTTTTCATGTTGCCATCCCCTCCCCAAATATACTTTGCAATGTATAAATTAATTATAATTTTATCATACCATAGCATTTTTCTTCTGTCAGTCATATTCTTTTACAAATGGCAATAAGTTTTCGACAAAATCAGAGGTTTTA
>NZ_ACEP01000084.1 GCF_000173975.1 Anaerobutyricum hallii DSM 3353 | reverse complement strand
ACTTTTAATGTCGGCCTTTTCATAGAAGACGATTTCTCGTAGCGACTAAAGTCACAAATATAGGATATCGTATCTCTTCGCGGGCGTCTGTCTCTTAATGAATTAAATAGTAACCCCATCTTTAATTACTGTTTTTAGGGTGAGGTTTTTGTCCAGGAGGAGGATATCTGCTTTTTTCCCCACGCTGATAGATCCTCTTTCATCATAGATTCCAAGGCTGATTGCCGGATTTTTTGTGGCACAAGCTATGGCTGTTTCTAATGGAATCCCCATTTTTGTTATAGCTGTACGCATGCAGTCTGCAAGATTTGTGACGGAACCCGCTAGTGCACCATCTGAAACTAGAGTTGCCCGGTTGCCTCTTACTTTTACATCCAGTCCGCCTAATGTATACTGTCCGTCTGGCATTCCGGTTGCTCTCATGCTGTCACTGATAAATATCATTCGGTTCGCACCCATCATTTTAAATGCAGCACGCACCATTGATGGATGAATGTGTACACCATCACAGATAATTTCTGCCATTACATGTTCACTGTCAGATACTGCACCAACAACACCTGGTTCTCTATGGGTAAATGCAGGCATGGCATTAAATAAATGTACAGCATGATTGGCTCCGGCATCAAATGCTGCTTTTGCTGATTCGTAATCGGCATTTGTGTGAGCTAAAGAAATATTGACTTTATCTTTCATATTTTTAATGAAAGAAATTGTATTTTCATTTTCTTCTGGTGCAATTCCTATGAATTTTACAAGATTATCAGAAGCATCTAAAAATTTCTGAGCAATCTTTTCATTACATGGAATAATGTTACGTTCGTCCTGTGCACCTTTTTTCACAGGGCTGATAAACGGGCCTTCCATATTGATTCCAACAAAATCTGCTCTCTTTTTATTTTTTACCTTTGCCGAAACTACAGTGGCCTTTAAAGCGTCACAAGCTTCATCTGTTATATTCTGCTGTTTTGCTTCCATATTTTGTGCTTGTTCATCTTCGTCTTTCATTTTCTCACCGATACAGACAAAATCCTCTTCATATTCTTTTTTATAAGCAGCCGCTGTTTTTAAAATATTTTCAAGTTCTGCTACTGGCAGAGTCATTGTTGCAGGGGCAATCGCTGTTACACCGACACTTACCTCGTATTCTGCTATACGGCGAATCGCTTCTTTATCCCCGTCGCAAAAATCATCTCCCACACAGCCATGAAAATGCAGATCAATAAGACCAGGAATTGCATAAGCGCCCTTTCCGTCTAATACATTGTCTATATCATTCTTGGCAGAATAATCTTGTACTGAACATTGAGCTGCGGTATGTTCGGTTTCCATATTCATTTTTTTGAATATATTTTCTTTTTCTGCTTCGGTATAGATTTCTGTGATTTTATCTCCCTGTGTAATAATTCCGCCTGAAACAAAAGTACCTGCTTCAGTATAGATTTTTACATTATCAATTATCATTGTTATATTGTCTCTCTCTTTCTCTGCTATCTATTTTTTCAATATATATTCTTTTGCATTTAATATCTATATCTATCCGGAAACTACAAGTTCTATTTATTTTTATCAATCTATATTTCCACTTCTATAATTTTCATTGCTTACCCTTATCAAGACATATTTTTCATATACACTCTGATTCTTTTAAACCTTCTCATTACCAAACAAATAACATATTGAAAAAAGCATCTGTTTTCTATTACTTATTCTGCCTTTTCTGTGTAGGTCTCCTCTAAAGCTTGCACTGTCCGATCATGTAATATCTTTTTCTTCGTCTTATCCTGTTCTACATAATAAGAATAAATGATATCAATCATGATAAGAATCGGAAACTGAGGCGAGATTACATTTCCATGATTCAAATGACGCAAAGAGGGAATCAGCAAGACTTCTGTACAGAATTCTTTATAATCGTCTCTATTATTCGCAGTAAATAAAACAGTTTTCGCCCCTCGCTTTTTTGCCTCTTTTAACAGGAAAATGACTTCTTCTTTCTGACCTCCGATACTGAATCCGAATACAAGACTGTTTTCATTTTGAAATACTGCCTGCATACGCATTAAATCTGTATCTGTAATTGAATCTACATCTACACCGATACGCATAAAACGGATTTCCATTTCTCTTGCCGCAAGACCAGAACTTCCCTTTCCACATACAATTACTTTCTTAGTTGCATTTAGATAATTTCCAATTCTTTCGATTTGTTTTTCATCCACAAGACTGTACGAGCGATTTAATAATTCTTGATAAGCATTCAAAATCATCAATGTATTGCCTGTCATAAATTCTTTCTTTTCGACAAAGCTTTCTTCATACTGGTAAATAAATTCTCTATAGCCCCGATATCCACACTTCTGGGCAAATCGTGACAGAGAAGCTTCTGAAACAAAAAGCTTTGCTGCCACCGACTTTGCAGAAAAATTGATTTTCTTTTGATTATTTATAAAAAAATCTGCAATTGTCTTTTCTACCATTGTGAACTTATTATAGTTTGATTCTATGACCGGAATAACTGACTTAATATAATATTCCATCTCTTACTTTTCAATCGCTTCTACAAAAGATTTTGTGATAAGCTGTGGTCTTGTGATAATCGAACCAACGACAACACTGTATGCACCCAGTTCCAGTACTCTTCTGGCTTTTTCTGGTGTATTAATATTTCCTTCTGCAATTACTTTGTGATTTACTTTAGAAACAATTTCTCTTAAAATTTCAAAATCATTTTCTTCGATCTTATCTCCTTCACTCTGTTTCGTATATCCGACCATTGTTGTTCCAATAAAATCAAAGCCCAGTTCATCTGCGTGAAGCGCTTCTTCTATAGTAGAACAATCTGCCATAAAAAGCTGTTCTGGATATTTTTTCTTTACCTCATGGAAAAATTCATCCAAAGTCTTTCCTTCTGGTCTTGTAGAAATGGTTGCATCCATTGCTATAATCTCCGGTTTTACTCCCATTAATTCATCGATTTCCTTCATGGTAGGTGTGATGTAAATCTCACTATCCTCGTAATCTCTCTTCACGATACCGATAATCGGAAGATCTACCTGTGTCTGAATCTCCGCAATATCTTCCTTAGTATTCGCACGGATTCCACTGGCTCCACCAATCTTTGCGGCTAATGCCATTCTTCCCATAATAAAAGGGGAATGTAACGGCTCGCTTGGAAGTGCCTGACAGGATACGATTAACTTTCCTTTTAAATTTTCGATTTTTTCATTTATGCTCATCATTTTTCCTCCATTGATAAATTATTACTATTTAATTGATTAAGAACAGACGAATCATTGAATAGTATAAGCCTTTTTGAAATCATTTTCAATTTTTTTTCTTTCTTTTGAAAGTACTTTTAAATTAAACGTCTTTTTTGTGTCTCTTTTCAACAAAATCTGAAAGTAGCTCCCGTATCCTTCTATTCTATTGATTTTTACTTTTTTCCGGGTATACTAAAGGCACGAAGAGACAAAAACAAAAATAATTTATGGTAAAGAAGCGATTACGGTTTTTGTTTTCTTATATCTGAATAAATAGATAAGATGCCAGTAAACATTTCTTTTGTACTATGTACTTTAAAATAATCACTGACTGGCGGAATAAAATATAAAAGTGAGGTATATATTATGAGAATTTACAAAGCAACCGATTATAACGATATGAGTAGAAAAGCTGCAAACATTATTTCCGCACAGATTATTATGAAACCAGACTGTGTTCTTGGTTTAGCTACTGGTTCTTCTCCAGTAGGAACTTACAAACAGTTAATCGAATGGTACAATAAAAATGATCTTGATTTTTCTGAAGTAACAAGTATCAATCTTGATGAATATAAAGGATTAAGCCCGGAAGATCCACAGAGTTACCGCTACTTCATGAACACACATTTATTTGATCATGTAAATATTGATAAAAATCGTACTTTCGTTCCAGATGGACTTGCAACTGACCCAGAAAAAGCTTGTGCAGAGTACAATGCAAACATTATTAAACAGGGTGGTATTGACTTACAGCTTCTTGGAATCGGAAGAAACGGACATATTGGTTTTAATGAACCAGGTACAGTATTTAAGAAAGAAACGCACTGTGTAGATCTTACAGAAAGTACAATCGAAGCTAATAAACGTTTCTTTGCCTCTGAAGCAGACGTTCCTCGTCAGGCATATTCTCTTGGAATTAAGAATATTATGCAGGCCAGAAAAATTCTTGTTATCGTAAGCGGAAAAGATAAGGCAGATGCTTTATACAATGCTGTTCATGGAGAAATCACTCCAGCAGTTCCAGCTTCTATTCTGCAGCTTCATAATGATGTGACAATCGTTGCGGATGCAGATGCATTAAATAACTTCTGATTTGTAGAGTTTGAAAAATAAACAGACGAACCCTCCTCCCCTGTAATCTATAAAAATGCTTCGTTTCACTGCGTCCAAGCTGCTCATCCGCAACTTGAACTTGCTCTAAGGCGCATTTTTATAGATTACAGGGGAGGAGGGTTCTGTGTATTTCAGTCCTACAAATCAGTTGAAAAAAATCTGGGAATGGGGACAGAAGAAATAGGAATTCTGATTTTGTACCAGCATCCACAGTCAGCCCACAAAGAGAACCTATCCCCTATATTTGTGGCCTCGGAGCAAGGTTTGGATACGAGCGCGTGTAAGCGAGTATTCAAACCGCCGCGACTAAAGTCACAAATATAGGGGATAGGCTCTCTTTGCGGGCGTCTGTTTCGCTCTACAAATCAGGATTTAATTTAAAGCAAAATCTCCATCGAAGTAATTAATTTTCATTGCCTCGCGGACATCATTCAATGTCTCTGCTGCTTTCTTTTCAGCAACTTCAGAACCAGCCTGTAAGATATCATAAACATCTGGAATACGCTGTTCCCACATCTTTCTTCTCTCACGAATCGGTCCAAGTTCCGCTTCTAATACTTTGTTCAAGAACTTCTTCACCTTAACATCACCAAGTCCACCTCTCTGATAATGTTCTTTTAATTCATCAAGGTTCTGGTAATCCGGAAGAAATTCTGCGAAGTATTCATCTTTACAGAACGCATCTAAATAAATGAATACAGGATTACCTTCTACCTTACCTGGGTCCTGTACACGAAGATGGTTTGGATCGGTAAACATGGACATAACTTTTTTCTTTACTACATCTGCCTCATCAGAAAGATAAATACAGTTTCCAAGAGATTTACTCATCTTAGCCTTTCCATCAATACCAGGAAGACGAAGACAAGCTTTGTTAGATGGAAGAACAATCTGTGGATCTGTTAAAGTCTCACCGTAAACACTGTTAAACTTATGAACAATTTCCTTACACTGCTCAATCATCGGCATCTGGTCTTCTCCTACTGGAACTGTTGTTGCGCGGAACGCAGTGATATCTGCTGCCTGACTGATTGGATAACAGAAGAATCCTACAGGAATACTCGCCTCAAAGTTTCTCATTTTAATCTCAGACTTAACGGTTGGATTTCTCTGCACACGGGCAACTGTAACAAGGTTCATATAATAAAATGTAAGTTCCGTAAGTTCTGGAACCATTGACTGAATGAAAATGGTTGACTTTTCCGGGTCAATTCCACATGCTAAGTAGTCTAATGCTACCTGAATAATGTTCTGACGTACTTTTTCCGGATGCTCTGCATTATCAGTAAGTGCCTGTGCATCTGCAATCATAATATAAATCTCATCATAGTCTCCAGAGTTCTGTAATCTGACTCTCTCTGATAATGAACCTACATAGTGTCCTACATGAAGACGGCCCGTTGGACGGTCA
Source organism: Anaerobutyricum hallii DSM 3353 (assembly GCF_000173975.1). Classification (GTDB taxonomy): domain Bacteria; phylum Bacillota; class Clostridia; order Lachnospirales; family Lachnospiraceae; genus Anaerobutyricum; species Anaerobutyricum hallii. The sequence continues at coordinate 37,746 of NZ_ACEP01000084.1, read as the reverse complement.
CCAGTTAAAATTACTTTTTTCATTCTTTATCTATTTCTCCTTAATATATTTTTCGCTTTTCCTACCAAGATATTATATAACCCAATTCAAAAAGCGTCAACCGTTCCGCCCTTTTTCTTTCATGTTTCTTTCGTTAAAGAAATGTGACTTTAAGACACTATTATCCATCAAGAAATCATCCTAAAATAAATAAAAGGAACAATTCCCACATAACCCCGAGGAAATGGAGCGTGGTATTATGAAAAAATAAAATAAAGAGGCAGTTCCGTTTTTTTCCTGGGTTTCGCTCGCTAACAGCTCGAAAAATCAGGTGGAGAAGATTTGAAGAATAAGACAGAGGGGATTGAATATCCAGAAAATGAAATTCTGACTTTGCTCCAGCAGCCAAAAAACAACTTCCAAAGAGGGATACTATTCTATATCTGTGACTCTATCTTCGCAGTGATAGAGTCACAGATATAGAATAGTATCTCTCTTTGGAAGTGGCTCCTTTGCCTGCGGCAAATCAAAAATTATCTTTTTGGTTTTGCCGTAATGCTTACCCAGTCTTTCATATGATTAATTTCAAGAATTTCAAAATTATTTGCCAGCATTGCTTCCTTTACAGCTTCTTCCATTGTGTTGATGATTCCGGAAGTGATAAAGATACCATCTTCTTTTAATAATGGAGTTACAATTCCAGAAAGTGGAATAATAACATCCGCAAGGATATTGGCAACTACTACATCGTAACGTTTTCCATTATTTTTCTCATAGAAACGGTATGCCTCGTCCTGATCAAGGATATTTACCTGCTGTACTTCTGCCTGGCCTGCAACACCATTGATTGCAAAGTTCTCATCTGTCGCACGAATCGCATTTGGATCAATATCTGTTGCCATCGCATGATGTGCGCCTAATTTTAATCCAATGATAGAAAGGATTCCGCTTCCTGTTCCAACATCAAGGAGTTCTGTATCTTTCTTGATATACTTTTTAAGCTGAGAAATACAAAGCTTTGTTGTCTCATGAGAACCGCTTCCAAATGCAGTACCCGGGTCAATCTCTACAACGATATCATCATCTTTTTTATCAGTAAGCGTCTCCCAGGTTGGCTTAATCACGATATTATCATCAAGACGGAATGGTTTAAAGAATACCTTCCAGTTATTAATCCAGTCCTCTTCTTCCGTTACGCCAAGCGTAATCTCGCCGCTTCCCACCGGCAAAAATGCTGATAACTCTTCAATCTTAGCCTTTACCTTCGCAATTACCGCCTGTAAATCTTCCTTTTCATCCACATAGCAGGAAATACGAGCCTTTCCATCATCTGGTGCGATTTCGTCTGGAAGAAGGTCTACATACATAATCTTTCTGTCTTCCTCAGATAACGGCACATGATCCTCAATCTCAACACCTTCCATTCCCATCTCGGAAAGTTCATAGCTTAACATATCTTCTGCTGCAGTTGTTGTTTCAATAGTGAGTTTATTCCACTTCATAAGCTTTCCTCCTACTTCTTAAAGAAACCTTTTTTCTTATGTTTTTCGTGCTTTTCGTGCGGAGCTTCTTCTTTCTTTTCGGAAGGGGCAACTTCTCCCATTGCTTCCTGGAATTTGCGGAGGGCTTCTTTCTGGGCTGCGTTCAGTTTTTCTGGAACCTGAACAACAAACTTGACGATATGTGTTCCACGGATGTTTTTATTTCTAAGGGTAGGAACACCTTTTCCTTTCAGACGGATGGTTGTATCTGTCTGTGTTCCTGGTTTTAAAGTGTACTCGTAAGGACCATCTACGGTGTCAATCTTAATCGTTCCACCAAGTGCTGCCTGTGCAAATGTAACCGGTTCTGTAGAGTAGATATCGTATTCCTGTCTCTGGAACTTCGGATGACGGGATACAGTTACGTTAACAAGTAAGTCTCCTCTTGGGCCGCCGTTGATACCTGGCTCACCTTTTTCACGGATTCTTACACTCTGGCCGTTGTCGATACCTGCTGGAATCGGCACTTTGATTCTCTTACGAACTTTGATGTATCCTGTACCAGAACAATCAGTACATTTATTACGGATAATCTGACCGCTTCCGTTACAGTCTGGACAAGTCTGGACGTTACGAACCGTTCCAAACATGGACTGCTGTGTGAATACAACCTGACCGGTTCCTTTACATTTTGGACAGGTTTCTGGACTTGTTCCTGGTTTTGCTCCGCTTCCGTTACAAGTCTTACATTCTTCTTTTAAAGTAATCTCTAATTCTTTTTCTACACCACGGATGGCATCATCAAATGTGATACGGACACCGGCACGAAGGTTTGCACCCTGTCTTGGACCATTTCTTCTGGCATCGCCGCCTCTTCTGCCACCGCCGAAGAAATCACCAAAAATATCTCCAAAGATATCTCCCATATCTCCGCCGAAATCGAATCCGCCAAAGCCGCCAGCTCCACCGCCGCCCTGTTCAAAGGCTGCGTGACCGAACTGGTCATATTTACTTTTCTTTTCCGGGTCACTAAGTACTTCATAAGCTTCGGCTGCTTCTTTAAACTTTTCCTCTGCCTCTTTATCTCCAGGATTCATATCTGGATGGTACTTCTTTGCAACCTTTCGATATGCACGCTTAATCTCCGCCTCTGACGCATTCTTATCTACGCCCAAGACTTCATAATAATCTCTTTTTTCTGCCATTTTTTCCTCCAGCCTGATGTACTCTATCATTCATAAAACAAAAGTACTACGAATGATACAATATACCAGGGACTTCCTAATAAACAAATTTCCCCTTTCTCCCCCACCTGCTAAAGGTGAGGGTAAGAAAGAGGAATATTTAGATTTTAAACAGTGTCAATAAACACGCTTTATTAGTCTACACTTCTTTGTAGTCTGCGTCAACTACATCATCTGAATTATAAGTTGCATTTGGATCAGCACCGGCACCAGCCTGTGGTCCAGGACCTGCCTGACCTGCTGCTCCGCCAGCCTGCTCATACATCTTAGCAAATAAGGACTGTGCATCTTTCATTAACTGCTCTTTACCTTCGTTAAGAGCTGCTACATCTGCTTCAGAAATGTTATCTGGAGTTGTACGGTCAAGGACTTCTTTTAATTTAGCGATGTCTGCCTCAACAGTAGCTTTTTCAGAAGCATCAATCTTATCTCCTGCTTCTTCCATAGCTTTCTCTGTCTGGAATACCATGTTGTCTGCATCGTTTCTTGCATCAATGCCTTCTTTTCTCTTCTTATCCTGAGCTTCGTATTCTGCAGCTTCTTTTACAGCTTTATCAATATCTTCATCAGACATATTAGATCCTGCTGTAATTGTGATGTGCTGTTCTTTTCCTGTTCCTAAGTCTTTTGCAGATACATTTACAATACCGTTTGCATCAATATCGAATGTTACTTCAATCTGAGGTACACCTCTTCTTGCTGGTGGGATACCATCTAAGCGGAACTGTCCAAGAGTCTTGTTATCTCTTGCGAACTGTCTCTCACCCTGTACAACGTGGATATCAACGGCTGTCTGATTATCCTCTGCCGTGGAGAAGATCTGGCTCTTCTTTGTAGGGATTGTTGTGTTACGCTCGATTAACTTCGTAGCAACACCACCCATTGTTTCGATAGATAAGGATAATGGAGTTACATCAAGAAGGAGGATGTCACCGGCACCTGCATCACCTGCTAACTTACCACCCTGGATAGAAGCACCGATTGCTACACATTCATCTGGGTTGATTCCCTTGAATGGCTCTTTACCTGTTAACTGTTTTACTTTATCCTGTACAGCAGGGATTCTTGTAGAACCACCAACTAATAATACTTTACTTAACTCAGAAGCGTTAAGACCTGCATCGTTTAATGCTTTAGAAACAGGTGTTGCTGTTCTTTCTACTAAATGAGCTGTTAATTCGTTGAATTTCGCTCTTGTTAAGTTCATTTCAAAATGTTTTGGTCCCTCAGCAGTTGCTGTGATGAAAGGAAGATTGATGTTTGTTGTTGTAGAGGAAGAAAGCTCTTTCTTTGCTTTTTCAGCAGCTTCTTTAAATCTCTGCATTGCCATCTTATCTGTAGATAAATCTACACCTTCTTTTGCTTTGAAATCATCTAACATATACTGTGTGATTACGTTATCGAAATCATCTCCACCTAAACGGTTATCTCCGGCTGTGGATAATACTTCGATGACACCGTCACCAATCTCGATGATAGATACATCAAATGTACCACCACCTAAGTCATATACCATGATTCTCTGCTCATTCTCGTTATCAAGACCATAGGAAAGAGCTGCTGCTGTAGGCTCATTAATGATACGCTTTACGTCAAGACCTGCAATCTTACCAGCATCTTTTGTTGCCTGTCTCTGAGCATCGTTGAAGTATGCTGGAACAGTGATAACTGCTTCTGTTACTTTCTCACCTAAGTAGTTCTCTGCATCAGATTTTAACTTCTGTAAAATCATTGCGGAAATCTCCTGTGGAGAATACTTTTTATCATCAATTGTTACTTTATAATCTGTACCCATTTCACGTTTGATTGATGAAATAGTCTTGTCAGCATTTGTTACTGCCTGACGCTTTGCCGGCTCACCGACAACTCTTTCACCAGTCTTTGTGAAAGCTACTACGGAAGGAGTTGTTCTCATTCCTTCTGCATTTGTGATAACAACAGGTTTTCCACCTTCCATTACTGCTACACATGAGTTTGTTGTACCTAAATCAATACCGATTATTTTACCCATAATTATTTCCTCCTGTATTCTGTCAAATTCGTATATCTAAAATATGACTAATTAACTACTTTTACCATGCTGTGACGAAGAACTCCATCTTTGTACATATATCCTTTCTGGAATTCTTCGGATACAAGGTTCTCACCCATCTCTTCATTCTCTTCATGCATTACTGCATTATGAAAATCCGGATTAAATTCCTTTCCTACAGCATCCATCGGTTTTACACCGATTTCTTCAAGTACGGTAATCATCTGCTGATAAATTTTGATAAATCCCTGAGCAAATGCCCCTTCCTTCTCTTCTTCTGAAAGAGCATCCAAACCTCTTTCAAAATTATCAACAACCGGAAGTAACTTTGCAAGAACCTCTTTCGCTCCTACATCATACATATGGCTCTGCTCTTTTGCATTTCTCTTTCTGGCATTCTCAAATTCTGCCATCAGACGCTGATATTTATCTGTCATCTCTGCTGCTTTTTCTTCACTCTTTTTTAATTCGATTTCAAGAGCGGCTGCAGACTTCTTTTTCTTTTTCGTCTTGGTTTCTTTTGTTTCTTGAGTTTCCGTTCCTTCCTCCGTCGTTGTTTCTTCTGGAGTCTCTCCCTTCGCCTCTTCTACGATACTTTCGTCGGATACTTTCTTTTCTTCTTCCACTTAAGTACCACCTTTCTATGATTTATTATTAAAAATCTCATCTAAATCATCGGTTAGATTTCTGAGAGTATTTACAACCTTTCGGTAATCCATTCGTTTGGGACCGATAATTCCGACCGTTCCTGTTCCGCCTTCCTTCAATTCGTAAGTGGCAGTTACGATACTGCAATCCCTTAAAGACTGTACCTGCGTCTCATTACCAATGTAAACCTGTATACCATGCTTCTCTTCCTGATTCACCGTATCATCGACAAGCTTTACAAGCTGCTTCTTCTCAACTAATGTGTCAAGAAGTGCTGTCGTATGCTCTGGATTGGAAAGTTCAGGATACTTGAGCATATTGGTTGCTCCGCTGGTATAAATCTCTAAATTATCTGCTTCGTGAATTGCCTCTACAATCCCATTAAAAACTCCTTCTAAAATGTCTGCATGCATTCCTGCCTGCACCTTCATCGTGTGAACTAACTCAATGTTAATATCATTCAGTGTTAGTCCCTGAAGGAAAGAGTTCAACAAAATGTTAAGCTTTAGAATCTCGTCATTGCCAAGAGGTTCATCCATATTCATGAGCACGTTCTTAACCGTATCATTGCCAACCACGATAACGACCAGAAGTCTTCGTGAATCCACCATAGAAAGTTGAATAAACTTAAGCTTTGACTCCTTAATCTGTGGTGCGGAAATCAATGTAGCATAGTTCGTATTTGCTGCAAGAACATCTGCGACATTCTTAAGAACCTCCTCCATGCGATCCATCTTATTAATCAAATCCTGATGTTCCTTCTCCCTCTCGGTCTCCCGTGTTCGAATTTCATCATTCTCTTCCATAAGACAGTTTACATAGTAACGATAGCCTAAATCTGAAGGAATCCTTCCGGCAGAAGTATGTGGCTGGAGGATATAACCAAGCTCTTCAAGATCCGCCATCTCATTACGAATCGTTGCTGAACTTAAATGTAAATCAGAATCTTTGGCAATCGTTCTGCTTCCGACCGGATCTCCAGTCTCTAAGTAAGTAGATATAATTGCTTTTAAAATTTTCATCTTACGTTCATCCAGTTCCATCTCTTACTCCCTTCCTTCTTAGTTATTAGCACTCATCAATATTGAGTGCTAATATCTACATTCATTAAGTTATCACTATCTTCAATCCTTGTCAAGTATATTTTAAAATTTTTCCTGAACTTTTTTTTACAGAGCGTACAGATTGCCAGAATGATTTTTCAAACACTTTCTAAATTCCTTTACAGCATAAAATCACAGAAAATGTAATCACTCACATCAATCCCTGCATCCGTAAGCCGAAGCATTTTCCCATCAGCTGTCCATTCCAATAAATCCATTTCTTCATATTTAGCAATAACTTTTCCATATATATCTTTAAGACCCACCCTAAAGCGCTCTTTAAACTCTCTCTCTGAAATTCCTGCTCTTTTTCTCAGTCCCAGAAACATAAACTCTTCTATCTCATCTTTTTCGCTTAACACAGTATAATCTTCCCGCATCATAAATGGAACATACGGCTTTTTCTGATATTCTTCTAAATTCTTCTCATTAGAAAAACGAGTCCCTTCAAAATAAGAAGAAGCACCAAGTCCAAATCCAAGATACGGTATTCCACTCCAATATCCAAGATTATGAATACATTCTTTTCCCTTTCTCGCATAATTTGAAATCTCATACCGCTCGTAGCCATTCTCTGCTAAAACCTCTTTCGTGAGCTGATACATTTCCCTGTCTGTCTCTTCATCAGGAATCTTCTTCTGAATCTCCTCCGATTCACCAAACGGTGTTCCTTCCTCCAAAATGAGACTGTAGGCAGAAATATGTTCTGGCTGCAATGCCATCACCTTTTCCAGCGTCCTTCTATAGATACTTACCGTCTGCCCCGGCAGTCCACTCATCAAATCTACATTAATATTCTCAAACCCCGCTTTTCTCGCCAGCTCATAACTCTTCAAAAATTCTTCCCATGTATGAATTCTTCCCAATAAATGAAGACAGGCGTCATCTGCACTCTGTAACCCCATACTGAAACGATTCACTCCTGCTTTTTTATAAGAAAAAACATTCTCCTTCGTAAGCGTTCCCGGATTCGTCTCCATTGTAATTTCTGCTTCTTCCATTATAAAAAATGCATTCCGTACCGCCAGCATAATCCTCTCTATCTGCTTTCCGGAAAGAAGCGACGGTGTACCGCCTCCTATAAAGATACTTCGCACTGCATATGCGTCTTTATCTAAAAGTTTACCTGTCTGCTCTATTTCATTTATCAAAGACTGTACATAAATCTCCCGTCTCTCCTCATTTGAAGGGAATGAAAGAAAATCACAGTAGTTACACTTTTTTATGCAAAATGGAATGTGAATATATAATTCCAAATCGGTTTTGCTTGCACACATAATTTTTCCTTTCTATCCTGATTTGTAGAGCGAAACAGACGCCAGCAAAGAGAGCCTATTCCCTATATTTGTGACTTTAGTCGCGGCAGTTTGAATACTCGCTTTATATGCTCGTATCCAAACCTTGCTCCGAGGCCACAAATATAGGGAATAGGCTCTCTTTGGAAGCTGTTTGCTGGCTGCCCATGCAAATTCAGGATTTATTTTGAGAAAGATTTGAGGGAGGCTTCAACAGGTTGTGACTTTTTGAGGAATTGAAAAAAATAGTGACCATAAATAACTATACGATTATGGCACTGATTCAAGTGTCAATCCTATAGAATTTCATTTCCCAGAACTTTACATTTCCTGTCCTCTTCCCCAAATCTCTCCAACTGATTTTCTGAGCTGCCAACGCATAGAACTCCTGAAGCTAAATAAAGCATATTTGTGGCCTCGGAGCAAAGTTTGGATGTGAGTGCTGTAAGCGAACATTCAAACCGCCGCGACTAAAGTCACAAATATGCTTTATTTAGCTTCAGGAGTTCGTCTGCTTTGCAGCCTCACAAATCAGAATTTAGTCTTCATCCAATTTGAGAACGCTCATAAACGCCTTCTGTGGTATCTCTACGTTACCAACCTGTCGCATTCTCTTCTTTCCTTCCTTCTGTTTTTCAAGAAGCTTCTTCTTACGGGAAATATCACCGCCGTAACATTTCGCAAGTACGTCTTTGCGAACAGCTTTTACGGTTTCACGAGCGATAATCTTGCTTCCGATGGCTGCCTGAATTGGAATCTCGAATAAATGTCTTGGAATTTCTTCTTTTAATTTCTCACAAATCTTTCTTGCACGTTCGTAAGCTGTGGAAGAATGCACAATGAAAGAAAGAGCATCCACGGTCTCACGGTTAATAAGAATATCTAACTTCACAAGGTCGGACTGCTGGTAACCTTTCATCTCATAGTCAAAGGAGGCATAGCCTCTGGAACGGGATTTTAAAGCATCGAAGAAGTCGTAGATAATCTCGTTAAGTGGCAGTTCGTATTTAAGGAGCGCTCTCGTTTCTTCCATATACTCCATAGAAATATAGGTTCCGCGGCGTTCCTGACAAAGTGTCATGATAGCACCAACATATTCTTTGGTTACCATGATTTCCGCGGATACGATTGGTTCTTCCATATATTCAATGGTGGATGGATCTGGAAGGTTTGTCGGGTTTGTTAAGTCAAATACTGTTCCATCCGTCTGGTGTACTTTGTAAATAACACTCGGTGCAGTCGTTACTAAGTCAAGGTTATATTCTCTTTCTAATCGTTCCTGAATAATCTCTAAATGTAAAAGGCCTAAGAATCCACAACGAAAACCGAAACCTAATGCAACCGAAGTTTCCGGCTCATACTGGAGTGCTGCATCATTAAGCTGTAATTTTTCTAAAGCATCTCTTAAATCCGGATATTTGGCTCCATCTGCCGGATAGATTCCACAAAATACCATAGAGTTTACCTTTTTATAACCTGGCAGGGGTTCTGCACATGGATTATCGGCATCTGTAACGGTATCACCCACACGGGTATCTTTTACATTTTTAAGGCTGGCTGTAATATATCCAACCATGCCGGCAGAAAGCTCATCACACGGGAAGAACTGGCCTGCACCAAAGGTTCCAACCTCAACAACTTCTGCTTTCGCACCAGTTGCCATCATCAGCATATTTGTACCTTTTTTAATGGTTCCTTCCATGATACGTGCAAAAATGATAACTCCTTTATAAGAATCATATACACTATCGAAAATGAGTGCCTGTAATGGATTCTCCGGGCTTCCACCTGGTGCAGGAATCTTTTTTACAATCTGCTCTAAGACCTGTTCGATATTAATTCCGTTTTTCGCAGAAATCTTTGGCGCATCCTGCGCTTCGATTCCGATAACATCCTCTATCTCTTCTACAACACGATCCGGGTCTGCACTTGGAAGATCAATCTTGTTGATAACTGGCATAATCTCAAGGTCATGGTCTAATGCCAAATATACGTTTGCAAGTGTCTGTGCTTCGATTCCCTGTGCCGCATCCACGACAAGTACCGCTCCCTCACAGGCAGCAAGACTTCGGCTTACCTCGTAGTTAAAATCGACGTGACCTGGTGTATCGATTAAGTTGAATATATACTCTTCTCCGTCCTCAGCATGATATACAATACGTACCGCCTGAGACTTAATTGTAATTCCACGTTCTCTCTCTAAATCCATGTTGTCAAGAACCTGGTTCTGCATCTCTCTATCTGTCAGCAATCCTGTCTTTTCGATAATACGGTCTGCTAAAGTTGATTTTCCATGGTCAATATGTGCTATAATACAAAAATTTCTTATTTTACTCTGGTCAATTCCAGCCAAGGCAGTTTCCTCCTATTTTATAATATGTACTCTCAGAATCTTTTTGTGCTTGATCTAATTCTATCTGTCCTATTCTATCATGAGTTCTCTGCCTTTGCAATTTTTTATTCCTGATTTGATAACTTAATAAATTCATCCAGTCTTGCCTTTGCTTTTCCACTGTCAATGATCTCAGAGGCAAGCTTCACAGCATCTTCTAAAGTATCTGCTTTTCCTGCAACATAGAAAGCTGCTCCGGCATTCATTAAAACCGCTTCTCTTCTTGGACCCTTTTCACCATTTAAGATTGACAGGGTAATCTTTGCATTTTCTTCCGGCGTACCACCGACCAATTCTTCTTTATCACATTTCTTAAATCCAAACTGTTCTGGTTCAATCTCATAAGAACGGAACTTTCCATCTTTAATTTCACAGACACTTGTCCTGGCACTCATGGAAATCTCATCAAGACAATCCTGTCCGTATACAACCATTGCATTTTTTACTCCAAGATTGGAAAGTACTCTTGCGAGAGGTTCTACCAGTTTTTCATCATACACGCCCATAACCTGCATATTGGCACCAGCCGGATTGGAAAGTGGGCCTAAAATATTAAATACAGTACGGATTCCTAATTCTTTTCGTACATTTGCCACATAGCGCATCGCTGTGTGGTATTTCTGTGCAAAAAGGAAACAGATATTGATATCTTTTAACATCTGTGCGCTTTGTGCTGGTGAAACGGTAATATTTACTCCAAGTGCCTCTAACACATCTGCCGCACCACATTTACTGGAAGCCGCTCTGTTTCCATGCTTTGCAACCGGAACTCCTCCAGCGGAAATGACAAGTGCAGAAGTTGTAGAAATATTAAAGGAATTAGAACGATCTCCACCGGTTCCTACAATTTCTAACACATCCATATCATTAAGAAGTCTTGTACAATGCTCTCTCATTCCTGCTGCAGAAGCAGTAATCTCGTCAATTGTCTCACCTTTCATGGCAAGTGCAGTAAGATAGGCACTTTTTTGAATATCATTTGCCTCGCCGCTCATAATCTCGTCCATGACAGCCTGTGCCATCTCATAACTTAAATCTTCTTTTTTGCTTAATTTGATAATTGCTTCTTTAATCATAACTTATGCCTCCATCTTTGTACTTTCGTTGTTGTCATGTGGATTCTTTTTGATGGAATTAATGTAGGAAATGCGAAACTATTTCATAAGAATATATCCTGTGAAATAAAAAACCCGTCCATGACAACGTATTACTACTTTGTCAAGGACGGGTGTATTATCAAAATGTTATTCTTTCACATCCGCGGTGCCACCTTGATTCACAAAATGTGCGCTCTGAAGGATACCATCATATCCCTGGCAACTGACGTATGCCCTCACGTCACAGTGTACTAAATTCCTGAAACTTTCTGAATCTTGTTCTAAATCCTATATGTTAAAGAAGATTCCTGTTAGTTAACAAAAACTTTCATAAAACCTTTGACTGTGCCCTCCACGGTCCATTTAATAATCTGCGTTTAACCCGGCTCTCACCTGCCCGGACTCTCTGTATATGCACAACTATTTTTATCTCCGCTTCAACGGTTTGATTTGAAAAATCAAATTTTCTGATATTATTAAAACATAAACCTTATCGTTTGTCAATTTATTTTTTGTAATTGCAAATTATCTGTTCAAAATTCTATACAGCACAGTCTCGTGTTCAAAAAAGAAACAACAAAAATATAATTTTACTTGTAGTTCTACATATATTTTTAATTCTTTTTATAAGATTTTTCCCCAGATAAGAGCCGATATAGCATCTCAGCTAATGGTTTCATTGCATTTTTCGCTTCCTCCACTGTATTGTTCTGTGCTCCTACCTCCACAAGCATCGCTCTTTTTGCCAAATGAAGGTTATAACGATAGCCTTTTATATAGATTCTTCGTGTCAGATCTGGATAATATTTTCCACATAAAAGCTGCATCTGCAGGCTGAATGCCAGATTTGCCTCCTTGTTTGGATTATAAAGATAACCGATATCCCCCTTACTTGCAAGGCGGCTGACTCCATTAAAAAACATAATCTGTGCTGCAGACTTTCCATTGATTTTTGTGCGAAGGTGTATATTATTTTCTACAGAATCCCTGTGCAGGTCAATCACTACTTTTACCGAAGGATTTTTCCTAAGTGCCGCCTCCACACTATCACCTGCAAAGTTATAAGCGGCATTGCGGTCAAGCTGTCCGTCTACCATATCATAAACAGATTTGTCATGTACCGTTTTTATTCCGTAGACATTTTCCAGTTCTTTTGTCAGAGCAGTTCCTACTTCAATCACAGAACCTTCTTTTCCATTTACCTTTTTGTACGTTTCACTTCCGTGTGTATGGTAAATAAGAACCAGTGGCTCCTCCTTTCCTAATTTTGCAGACAAATCCATTGTCACAAGCTTTGTTCCATTTAAATCCTGTTTTGTCATAGATGTTGTCTCATCCACAATATAAAAATGTTCCAGCAAAAAAGAATAACTTGCCAGTTCTTTTATTGTATAGGATCTTCCCGTTCCCATCTGCTTCATTTTTCCAGGATCTTTTTTCTTTTCTTCTACAGACTGATCATCCGATTCTGTAAAATAATCCGGCACCGTATCACTGTATTTTGCCTTATAGTACTCCTTTCCTTTCCAGTAATCAAGCGCAAATCTTTGAATTGGGAAAAGCTCCTCCTGCATTCCATTTCGAAAAAAAGGAAGGAGCATTCCCTTTCCCCCCTCGTATGTATCGTATCCAAGAATTGGCGTCAATTCATACTGCCCTTTTCTTATACTATTTTCAAAGAAATCATGAAACACCTCCGTGTGCACTGGAATATATTGCCATAAAGAGAGTGTTCTCCGCTTTACCTTTCCACTTCCTCCCGATAAAAATAAGCCCCATAACAAAATAAAAAGAACAAACAATAAACCTTCTATTACCTTTAAATTTCTCTCTTGCATAATCCCTCCCAAGAAAATAGCTTATAGCAATTTTCCAAATAACTTATTAGCAAAAACAATTCCCTTTTCCTGATCACATAATTGATTGCATGATTATACAAACGCTCAAGATAATTCTTATAATATAAGCTTATGCCTGTCCTTTTTATTTATGATTTGATTTAGAAAATCCTCCCTGCAACAAACTGATTAATCCCTTCCGAAAGCGTGTAACTAATTCGCTTTACTGCCTCATCAATTTCCTTCGGTGTCACAAAAAGTTCCCATAACTTTTCATCTAAAATTTCCCCTAAAAAATGATACTTTTCCTTTTCCGGCCACGAACAAAAGATATCTTCCATTCCCTCGCCCTGAGAAGCACAAAAAGCTTCCATAATATCACAAGCCAATGACGGGATGGAAATTACGGTTGGAACACCTATCGCAATCACTGGAATCCCCATCGTTTTTTCCGTAATCTCATTCCGATGATTTCCAACACCCGACCCTGGCGCAATTCCCGTATTACTAATCTGTATTGTCCTGTTAAGCCTTTCCGAACTCTTCGCCGCTAACGCATCAATCACTACCAGCGCATCTGGGTGAATCTTTTTCACAATCCCCTCAACAATCTCCCCTGTTTCCATTCCTGTCTGTGCCATAACTCCCGGTGCAAGTGCGGCAACCGCCGGACATCCCTCTATCTCTTTCCATCCAGTCAGATGTCTTGTTATAAAAAGGTTTTTAATCACAAGCGGACCAAGGGCATCCGGGGTCACCTCCCCATTTCCAAGTCCAATAAATAAAAGCTTTCTTTTTCCTGAAAGCAGGGACTGCAGCCGCTTTGCAAGACATTCGCTCATTTCCTCATGAAAGCTTCCATCATTCCCTGCCATATTTTCCCCTTCAAGTGTCACATAGATTCCCCGTGGTTTTCCAAGCTGTTTCTCCCCCTCCTCACTGTCAATCTCAATCACTGTTTCCTGCAGTCCCCGCTCTCCGATACGCTCCTGCTGAATTTTGATTCCGTCAAAGGCCTGCTGCTCTTCTAGGGATTCTTCAAGCTCGTCTTTTAGTTCCAATGCTAAGTCTGTATGAGAAAAAGAACGTTGTATATTCATAAGAGTCCCTCCCTTTTCATTATCATCAAGTATTATGTTACAAAAATAACTTTAATATACATAGCCATACTAATTTTAATATATCTAAAAAATTTTTTCCTTAAAAATTTTCATTTTCCACTTGACAAATAGCCCAAAAATCAATAAAATATAATAGTATGTTTACATTAGATTGTCCGTGTCCGAAATAATGCAAAACAATATAAACATAAAAATTATAAGTAATAATATTTGGAGGTGTACAGATTGGCTAACATCAAATCTGCAAAAAAAAGAATTTTAGTTATCGAAACAAAGACATTAAGGAACAAATCTATTAAATCTAAAGTAAAAACTTGTATCAAGAACGTAGAAGTTGCTGTAGCAAAGGGTGACAAAGAAGCTGCACAGGCTGCTTTAACAGTTGCTATTTCTGAAATCAGCAAAGCTACTTCTAAAGGAATTTTCCATAAGAACACAGCAGCAAGAAAAGTTTCCCGTCTTACAAAAGCGGTTAACGGAATTGCTTAATTAGAATAAAACGTTTATCTCCGAAAAGAGCGGCTGCTTTTCGGAGATTTTTTGTTTTAGGTAAACCAGACGAACAAAAGCCCTCCCATACTCCCTATTTATGACTTTAGTCGCGGCGTGTTGAATGTTCGCTTAAATGCGCTCGCATCCAACACTTGCTCCGAGGTCACAAATAGGGAGTATAGGAGGGCTTTTGTTCTGTCTTTGGCTGCCTATATAAAATAAAAATCTCTCGTTGGGGGATTTGGGGATTCTCCAGGGGGATGTGATTTTTCAAAAGAACTATGCTAACTGCATAATATGTTACAAAGTGGAGAGTAATTTTGCTAAAATTACAATTCCTAAATTCTGAGTTGCTGCAGCAGCCAAAGTCAGCCCGCAAAGAGAGGCTATCCCCTATATTTGTGGCCTCGGAGCAAGGTTTGGATGTGAGCGGTTAAGCGAACATTCAAACCGCCGCGACTAAAGTCACAAATATAGGGGATAGCCTCTCTTTGCGGGTGTCTCCTGCCTGCGGCAGCTCAGGATTAAAGCATTAGTCTGCAAATCAAACTCTCCACTCCTATTTGATCATTAATTCGTCCGGTTTTTATTTCTTCTTCTATCTGGATGCATTCTTCGATGCATTTTTCCAACATTTTTTCTCCATATCCCCTAAGCTGCTGTTCATTTTTGCGAATGGCAAAGCGTGGGATTCCGGCGGTTTTAGCAATGGCATCGTCCGGTTTGCGGAGTCCTCGCATGTTAGCAATGATATGCAGGATTCGGTACTGGCGTACAATTAAAAATAAAATGTGCATTGGGGGTTCTTTTAGAAGAATGAGGTCATTGTAATAACTAAGAGCTGCTGCCTTATTTTTACGGGCGATGGCATCTACTAAGTCAAAAATCTTGTCCTGTACTTCTCCAGAAGCCACGGCATCAATGTCTGCCTGGGTGATTTCCTCGCGGTCTCCAGCGTAGGCAATGAGTTTATCAATCTCATTTTTTATCTGAAACATATCATCTCCTGTTTTTTGCAGGAAATATCGGGCATTATTCTCACGTATCTGCTTCTTTTCTTTGCCAAGTAAAGCAGCAATCCAGCGGAGAAGAACTTTTTCTGTCTGATTTTTCTTTAAAAATTCTCCAACATAACCATTCTTTTTTATCCATTTATACACTTTTGAACGCTTATCTACTTCTGGCTCACAGATAATAATACAAGTTGTCTCCGGCATATTTTCCATAATGCTTACAAATTCGTCTTTTCCTGTTTTTAGGATTCCTGTTCCGTCCAAAAGAAGAAGTCGCTTCTCACTGAAAAACGGATAGGTAAATGCAAGTTCCTGCAAAGTATTTAAATCTATTTTACCGTCTGTAAAAGCGGCATAGTTCATCGTATCTCCTTCTTTTATCATCGCATTTTTCAGCATATGTTTTGCCTGAAGGACAAGATACGGCTCATCTCCTGTCAGAAGATAAACTTTATGAAAAGACTTTTCTTTTATCTGTTTTGTTAGTTCTTTCATGATACACTCTCCGATTCTATGTGTGATTATTAAAGCAGGAAACTGCTTGCATACACAGCTATAAATAATTATCCTCTTTTAAAATAATTTATTTTATATTTCTGGCCATCACTTTCGATTATAATTGCTCCACCCCACAGTGTTCCATAAATATCCGCTCCATTTTTCTGAAGTTTCTTTATTGTCTCCTTATGCGGATGTCCATATAGATTATTCTTTCCGGCAGATATAATCGCCTTTTGCGGCTGGAATTCTTCCAAGAAACTTTTTGTTGTAGAATTTTTAGAGCCATGATGTGCCACTTTTAAAATATTTACACTCGGCATGCTTTCTTCTCCTCTGTCTGGCTCTAATAGAGATTCCTGTTCTCCATTTAAATCTCCTGTAAATAACATGGTAAATTTATCATAAGTAAGATACAATACCAGAGAACCACTATTGGTATCTTCTGCCTCCCATCCCTTTTGGGGATGCAGACAGCGCAGATGAATTGTACCAAAATTCAGTTGATCTGCTCTGCTTATTTTTAAGAAGGAATATCCTTTTTTCTTCCCAGCCTTTCGTATAGTGTTACTGCTATTCATAGCTTTTGTATCTGGCAAAACGATATGCTTTATTGGATAATTCTGCTCAAACAACTCTCTTATTCCAGAAATATGATCTTCATCTGTATGAGTTATTATAACATAGTCTAAATGGTCTGTCCCATAGTATTTAAGTGCCGGTACCAGCGTATACTCCGCAATATTTTTCTTAGAAGTACTGCCACCATCAATCAACATACTTTCTCCTGTTGGCATTTTTATGAAAATACATTCTCCCTGTCCCACGTCAAGCATTGTGATCTTAAGAGCTGGTACAGTGAAAAAACATCTTCCTGCTATCAGGAAAAGACAAAAAATCACACTGAAACCCTTCTGACGATAATACCATAAAAAGAAAAAACTAATCTCAATGAAATACAAAAACAGAATTTCCCACCAGGGAGGGCATCCTGTTACAATCACAGCCCCTGGAATCTGCTTCACCAATCGAAAAATCATCTCAAAAGTCCGCAGCAATACTACCGCAGGAATGCATCCTAAAAAAGCCGACACATAGCTAAAAAAGCCAAGCAGCCCTCCTAAAACTGCGCTAATCAATAGCGGACTCATTGCCGGAATAACAAACATATTCAGCAAAATACTATAAGGACTCCACTGATAAAAAAAGCGTAGTAACAAAGGAGTTATACTCATAGAAATGACGATATTTGCAAAAAAGGCCTGCCGGATTATTTTCCTTCTGGGACTCTCTGTAGGAAATTCCCCTGCTACAAGTCTGTTTTGGCTGCGCTTTTCCCAAAGTTCTTTTGCAATAGGCAAAATTATCCCGATAGAAAATATGGATGCAAAAGAAATCACACATCCGCTTTCTAAAAGTCTCCAGGGGTGTTCCAGCAACATTAGTATTCCCGCCAGGCTCATTGAAGAAATCATATCATATTCTGCACCAAAATATTGTGCCAGCAAAAAGCAAAAAAACATGACTGCAGCTCGGAAAACGGAATTGCCAAATCCCGTCATAACCGCATAAAAAAACAAAATCCCACTTCCAACCATGCAGGAAAATGCATAACTGCGGCCCTTTTTTCTAAGAAACCGAAACAACATTCCCCCAACGATAGAAACGTGAAGACCGGAAACAGCTAAGAGATGCGCCATGCCATTTTCTTCATACAAATGTTTCTGTTCCTTTGAAAGATCTGTCTTATCCCCAAGAAATATCGCTTTTAACAATGCATATTCTGTATCAGATAGGATATGTCTGTATATCGCATCTATCTTTTCTCTGACGTTCCCTGCTATTCGATGCAAAGACAACGGGCTTTCTCTCTTTCTTGTAAGATTTTCTCCAAAAAACTGATAACGGATACCTACAGAATAATAATATATTTTTGTATTAAATTCTCCTGGATTTATCTGTTCTTCTATTGCTTTTAACTTTCCTGTACAAGTAATAAAATCTCCTGGGTAAATCTTTCCTTTTGATACGGGAATCTTTACAAGGCGACATTTTCCCGGCAGTTTTTTTGTTTGTCTCAAATTGCTTTTTATACTACTTATACTACATTTTTTCAAATTCTTTTTTATTTTGTCTTTTAAATAGCTTTCATTTACTACAAAAGAATTCTCCCTCACTGTAATCTGGTACTCCCCTTCAGCATTCTGTCTGACATATTCCACCTGCCCAATCAGAGTGCCGGTCAATGTTTTTTTAGAAAGTATCCGGTCAATCTCATTAAAATAGCTGGCTCTAAAAAACGCAATACCTCCCATAAGAAAAAAGAACCAGCACAACACTTCATATATGAAGAAAAGGCTCTGTTCCCTTCTGACTTTTCGATAAAATATAAAACAAAATATCATAAAAATCAAAAGAAACAAAGCCATCACAAAAAAACCGATTCTGTCTAAAAAAATGGCTGCTGCCTCTCCAAGCACGAGTCCTATAAAAAACAGAAATAATGGTCTTCTCACTTATTCTCCTTTATTCAGTTATTTACACAAAGAAAAATCACTTGTCAGTAATGCATCAAAATTCTCAAACTCATTTAATTTGCTTATCTTTTTTCCATCAATCGTAAACTGTACCTGATATGCAGTATCTAAATCTGTAAGACTGTTTACCATCGCATAAACGGTGACCTTTTCCTTTACATTCACTGCTGCCTTTTCCACCTCACTACTCAAGTCGACATAGCAGATGTTATTAAGAATTTGCGTCTGATTCACATAAAAATCTGATGGAAGCGGGCTCTTTAAATTCTTTTTTGAAGCAGGCGGATTCTTTAAAGCAAGCAAAACCTGGGTCTCTAACGGAACATTATCTGTTACTGTAAGTTCTGTTAAATACGGAATCAACTTGTCTCCTGTTTCATTCGTATAATACATCTTTACTTTCTTTTTAGCGGAATAAATATCTGCCTGACCATCATCAGTCAAAATTGTAGAGGCCTCCATCAGCCCCACAGGCATTTTGTCATTGTCTAAAAGACTCGAACCATTCACAGAAAACAGTACCCCATCAATGCCTTGAATCTGAAGCAGCGACTTTACAACCGATGTTCTAAGCAGCACTTCCTGCGTATGGGACAGTTGAATGTAACCAGCTCCAAAATCAATCGTTGCCTTTCCTCTGCTGACACTAACATCATTAATAACAACTCCGTCAAAAATAGATGCCTTATACTTATTGGTATTATTATTCTCTGTATCAGAAAGTTTATAGAGTACTTCATTCGCCATTTCTTTCAGATCATCCGAATGCTGCAGCTTGCATGAAACCTTCTTAAAGCCATCTTCCTGTGCATTTAGGTAGTATAAATTTATCGTATTGTTCTTTTTCCTGTCTGTCTCTTCTTTCGTAACCTGTTCCTGATTCTCTGTTTTTTCCTGCTTTTCCTGCGCAGACTTTGTACTTTTATCACAGCCACATAAAACAGTAAGGCTTAGCAGACTTACAAGAAAGATAACATAAGGTATTCTCTTTTTCATAGCATCTGCCTCCTAACTAATGTAATTCAGAGGAATACGGATAATAAAGGTGGCTCCTTCTCCCTCTTTACTGTGAACACGAATCGAACCTTTATGCATTAGCACAACATTCCTTGTGATAGCCAATCCAAGACCAGTTCCTCCGGTCTCTCTTGAACGCGCCTTATCCACACGATAGAAACGCTCAAAAATCTGTTCCTGGCAATCCTCTGGTATTCCGCATCCAGTATCCTTTACACGAATATAGAAAAACTTGTGGTCTGCATTCAAAGATACATCTACCTTACCGTCATCATGATTATACTTCACTGCATTCTCAATCAGGTTGTTACAGGCAAGAGAAAGCTTTACTTCATCTACTTCTGCTACAACTTCTCTCATCGTTTCCAAACGAATCTTAATACCTCTCTTCTCTGCGATTGGAGAAATCCTCTTCAATAATACTTCTAACAAGTCATTGATTTTTACAGAAGTAATATTTAAATCTGCCTGTGTCTTGTCCATCTTCACTAAAGTGAGCAAATCCGTAATAATCTGATTCTCACGATCAATTTCATGGACAATATCATTCATAAACTCTTCATAAAGCTCAACAGGGACATCCGGCTGCATAAGCAGGGAGTCTGCCAGAATCTTCATGGAAGTAATCGGCGTCTTTAACTCATGAGATACATTAGAGACGAATTCCTGTCTTGTATTCTCTAACTCTTTATAACGATTGATAATCTTGTTAAAAGAGGAAGATAAATTATAAAATTCTCTGAAATTCTCCTGTCCAAGCCCCTCCTCCTGATGTCCTGCCGCAATAATATCAAGCTCATTCTGCATTCTTCTGAAATTATTGCGGATAAGTAAGGCAACAAGCACACTAAATATCAACGTTATAATAAAAAATATACCGACAAGATTATCTCTCTGATCATAAAGATATTCGGACATCTCATTACAGTTTTGTAACGAAACCATCGCAATGATCAGTCCTCTTACATCAGACTTATCATTATTTTTATCTTGAATAGGTGTAATAACCTGAAGATATTGCTTTCCTATATAACGATAAGCAACCTCTTCTCCCTTCATCGCATGAATTGTCTCTTTTGTCACAAGATACTTCCCACAATTTCGGTTATATGTATCTGCAAGTATCTTAAAACGACTGTCTACAAGCAAAATACGACCCTCTAAATTATTGGCAAGCTGTTCTACTTCAAAGACATTTTCACCTGCTTCATCCGAAAGGCTGCTCATATTATAGTTGCGAAATCCGTTCATTACTATTTGATCAGAAAGTACGGCACATTGTTTTTGTGTGTACCGCACTCTTTGATCAATCGCTTTTTTTTCATAATAATTGATCTGACTGGAAACTCCCACCACCAAAAAAACATTAATCAGAAGGAACGTAAATACACCAACTACCTGATATAATGAAATGTAATGGGAAATTCCTTTTATATTAATCTTGGAAATAGTATCCTACCCCCCACTTTGTATGAATATAAAGAGGCTCACCTGGATTCTTTTCAATTTTTTCACGAAGTCTCCGGATATGTACATCTACTGTACGAACATCTCCTGGATAATCATATCCCCATACAATATTGAGCAGATTTTCTCTGCTGTATACTTTATTTGGATGGAAAGAAAGAAGCTCAAGCAAATCATATTCCTTAGCCGTAAGTTTTACTTCCTTATCTTCTACAAATACTCTTCTGCTGTCACAGTCTATCTTAAGCCCATTCTTCTCAAATATTTTTTTCTTCTCATCTTCTGTCGCTCTCTTAGAACTTCTGCGCATGATGGCCTTGATTCTGGCTTTTACTTCTAAAATATTAAATGGCTTTGTAATATAGTCATCTGCACCATACTCTAATCCGAGAATCTTATCCATGTCATCACCCTTTGCCGTGAGCATGATGATTGGCATATTGGAAAACTCCCGAATCCTCTGACAAACTTCAAAACCATCCATCTTTGGAAGCATTACGTCAAGCAGAACAATATCATATTCTGTCTTTTTGGCCATTTCAAGGGCTTCTTCCCCATCATAAGCACAGTCAACTTCCATATCATCCTGTACAAGAGAAAACTTAATTCCCTTTACAATCAGACGTTCATCATCGACAACCAGCACTTTTTTTCCCATAACACACCTCAGTTAACTGTAATTAAATCTTTTATTCGATTAAAAATGCCATCACCTATCCCTGCGGCATCTTTAATTCCTTCTATGGAAGTAAAGGAACCCTTTTCTTCCCGGCATGCAATAACCGCATCTGCTCTTGACTCTCCAATACCTGGCAGGGTCATTAGTTCCTCTTTTGATGCCGTATTGATATTTACCGTATCTTCTTTCTGGGAAGCTGACAAATCTTTTCCTAAAGACTGCTCTTCATTGAGCGCTTCCTTCGCCTCATCTTTAGAAGGGATGTACACTTGCATTCCATCCTGAAGAACTTCTGCCAAATTCCATGCTGTCTGATTCGCTTTCTCTGAAAAACCTCCGGCGGCATCAATCGCCTCCTGCGTTCTTGCACCGAAATGTAAACGATATACCCCTGGCTTCTTCACACATCCACAAACGTGAACATAAATTTCTGTCTCTCTTGCCTGCTCTGTGTCCTCTTTCTGATCCGCCTTTATCACTACAGTAGAATCTGTACTTTCTTCCTCTCTTACCGGAACAGAAAAAGAACATCCTGCCAAAATAATCATTACGATTCCAAGTGCTACGCTAATCAACCTTCTCATTACACACTGTCTCAAACCAGGTACTCTCCTCCTTATCGAAACAGTTTCGGAATAACTTTATACTCCGCAGAAAATGTTGCCTTTGCATATAGTCCATAGTCTTATTAATAATACCGAATATCTAAAAAAAACACAAGAGGGTAAGACGATTTTCTTTTACCCTCTGGCTTTGAAAATAAATATACCTGCAAGAAATAATCCAGTTCCTAACAATTTCATCCAGTCAAGCCCTGTTTTTTCCACTCCAAAAATACCAAACACTTCAATAAGGTAGGCTACAATAAGCTGCGCTGCTACAATTAGCATAACTGCCTTTGCCGGTCCAAGTGTGGACATCCCTGCAATTACAGTAAAGGTAATAAATGCCCCAATAACTCCGCCTAGTAAATAATATTTAGGTTCCACTGCGAAAATCTCCATCGGAGGATGTTTTTTTCTTTCTTTAAAAAACCAGATAACAAGGCAAAGAAGAAATCCTGTAAACTGCACAAAAGAATTGGTCAGCCATGTTCCTGTCTGTTTCGTCACCTCTGTATTAAAAACCCCCTGAATGCTCATCAGGGCACCGGAAACTAATGCTACAATAAATCCAAACATAAAAAACCTCCATACGCTTCTCTTTATTCTAATTTTTAATGTACTTCTAAAATCTTCTCACAAAATTAAGTACAAAAGATTTCGAGGCTGCATTCTGTTAATATAGAGATTAGTATGGAGGTTCTTTTTATTTTTATACTGTTTTTATCGTATTTACTATATGAAACCAATCACTTCCAAACAAGCCATCAAACCACAGTAAAATATACTTAATGGCTCATCCTTATATTCTGCTTTCTGCCATATAATTTTTCAGACATTTACAAGTATGGCTGCATAATTTTACTGAAGTCCGTTCTCTTTCATTGCCTCTGTAAGGATAGCAATCATTTCATCCACATCTTTCTTCTCAATAACAAGTGGTGGAACAAAACGAATGATATTGGCTCCTGCTGAAATGATAACAAGACCTTTTTTCAGTGCTGTAACAATCAGATCACCAACTGGTCCTTCAAATTCAAGTCCCTGCATTAAGCCAACGCCACGATGGTCTTTTACTGTGGCAAACTGATTCTTTACTTCCTCAAGCTTTTCGTATAAGTATGTACCCACTTCATTCACATGAGCCACAATATCTTTTTCCTCAAACTGACGGAACACTTCACATACGGCTGCTGTTGCAAATGGGTTACCACCGTAAGTTGTTCCATGATCCCCTGGAACTAATGCGTGAGAAGCCTTTTCATTTGTCACAAATGCGCCAACTGGAACACCACAGCCAAGTGCCTTTGCTAATGCCATTACATCTGGTTTTACTCCGTAAAGATCATGTGCATATAAAGATCCGCATCTTCCCATACCACACTGTACTTCGTCAAAGATGAGCAGGATATCTTTCTCATCACAAAGCTTTCTAAGTCCTTCTAAGAACTCTTTCTTTGCCGGATAGATTCCGCCCTCACCCTGTACAACTTCGCAGATAATACCACAGGTCTTGTCTGTGATTTTAGATTTTACATCTTCAAGATCATTAAAATCTGCAAATACGGCACGCATCTCTACTGGAACAAAACCATCTTGATAGTGTGCATTACCAGTCACAGATAACGCTCCCTGACTTCTTCCGTGGAAAGAATGGTTCATGGCGATAAATTCATAATCTTTTGAAGAATCCTTTAAGTAAGCATATTTTCTTGCTACTTTTAATGCTCCTTCAATCGCCTCTGTTCCACTGTTTGTAAAGAATACTTTTGACATTCCAGAAGTCTTTACGATTTTCTCTGCCGCATCAATCGCTGGCTGATTATAATACAGATTGGAAGTATGTAAAATCTTATCAATCTGATTTTTTAACGCATCATTATACTCTTTATTATTATACCCTAATGCAAATACGGCGATACCTGCTGCAAAGTCAAGGTATCTTTTTCCATCCATGTCATAAAGGCTGACTCCGTCACCTTTTTCAAATACGACTGGATAACGATTATAAGTCTTTAAAATATAATCTTCTCCCTTTTGCATGTATTCCTGCATTTTTGTCATTTTTCTTCACTCCTTGCTTCGTTAACTACAAACTTCAACTTTCAAGAATGTCCGGCATTCTTGCTGCTATATATGCTATCTGAGTTTTTCAGTGCTTGATTTTGTGAGAAAATTTTCGTCAGTTGTTCATAAATTTCTGAGGTGTACGCGGAACGTACGTTGATGAAATTCAGGTGAAACTGGTGGAAAATTGACCACAAAAGTGAGTGCTGAAAAACTCAGATAGTACAGTACCTAAAAAAGAGGTTCTTTTAAAATAGCGGTACCAATACCCTTTTCTGTAAAGAACTCCAGAAGCAGACAGTGTGCTACACGACCATCTAAAATATGTACTCTGGAAACGCCCTGTTCAATCGCATCAATACAGTTATTCAGTTTTGGAAGCATTCCGCCACCAACAACACCGTTTTCGATAAATTCTTTTGCTGTCTTAATATCCATCTCGGAAATTAATGTCTTTTTGTTAGCAGGGTCAATAAATACTCCTTCGATATCTGTAAGGAATACAAGCTTTTCTGCATCCATTGCCTTTGCAACACCACAGGCAGCATCATCTGCGTTGATGTTATAAGCATTGAATTCATCATCAAGACCGATCGGAGCGATTACAGGAATAAAGTCGTTGTCCATTAATGTATTTAACAGGTCTATATTAACAGAAGCAACTTCTCCTACAAATCCAATATCTTTTCCATCTGGCATCTTTTTATTGACACGAATCATGTTTCCGTCTTTACCACAAAGACCTACAGCATTGACACCCATCTTCTGCATCAGGCCGACAAGCTCTTTGTTTACTTTATTTAAAACCATCTCTGCAATGTTCATTGTCTCTTTATCTGTCACACGCAGACCGTTATAAAATTCTGGTTCTTTTCCACTTAATTTTACCCATTTGCTGATTTCTTTTCCTCCACCGTGAACGATAATCGGACGCATACCAACCAGCTTCAGTAATGCTACGTCTTTAATAACGTTCATCTTTAACTGGGCATCGAGCATGGCACTTCCACCATACTTTACAATGATGGTTGCCCCGTTAAAACGGCGGATATATGGTAACGCTTCAATCAGCGTATTGGCTTTTGTCATTATTTCATCTACATTCTTGTTAATTTCCATTTCTGCCATATTTATAATTATCTCCTTTATTGTCTTATGTCTTCTGGAAATCTTTTTGACCCTATTCTTGTAAGAAGACTTTTTGTCATCCAAATTTTTAGTTGCACGCGATACATACATTAACAAAATTCAGGAGCAAGTGACAAAAAAATCAGCCACAAAAGTAAGGAGGATAAAGATTTTGAAAATATAGTTTTCTTTATGAACTATGAACGATAGTCCGCGTTAATCGTTACATATTCGTAAGTAAGGTCACAGCCCCATGCAGTTGCCTTTTCTTCACCAGCATGAATATCAAGAATTGCCTTTACTGGATTTGCGGAAAGAATCTGTGTTGCCTTTTCCTCGCTGTAATCCGTTGCAATACCATCTTTTACAATTGCAAGGCTTCCCTCTTCACTTTCTAATACAATATCTACTTTTTCCGGATCAAATGTTACTCCGCTGTATCCCATCGCACAAAGGATTCTTCCCCAGTTGGCATCCTTTCCAAATACGGCTGCCTTTGTTAAAGTAGAACATACAACAGACTTACTGATAATCTTTGCATCTTCCTTTGTAGCTGCTCCATTACAGGTAACTTCAAAAAGACGAGTACATCCCTCACCATCTCCTGCAATCTGTTTTGCCAGATATTCCATAACGTAAGCGAGGGCTGCCTTAAATTCCTTACCGTCCTCATCCTCTTCTGTAATAACAGGGTTTTCTGCCAGACCGTTACAAAGAACAAGACAGGTGTCATTGGTAGAAGTATCTCCATCTACAGAAATCATATTAAAGGTATCTTCTACGATTTCACTTAAGAACTGCTGTAAAAGCTTCTGGTCAATTGCCGCATCACTTGTAATAAAGGAAAGCATTGTTCCCATATTTGGATGAATCATACCGGCACCTTTACACATACCACCGATTGTTACTGTTTTGCCACCTAAAGTACATTCTACAGCAATTTCTTTTTTATGAGTATCTGTTGTCATGATGGCTGTTGCTGCATTCTCACCCGCTTCTTTTCCTGAATCAAGTTCTGGAACTAACATCTCAATTCCCTTTTCCACAACATCCATTACAAGCTGTGCTCCGATTACTCCGGTAGAAGCAACAAGTACATGTTCTGGAGCAATACTAAGAAGTTCTCCTGCCTTTTCTGCCTCTTTTTTACAATTAGAAAGACCTTCTTCTCCTGTACAGGCATTAGCGATGCCACTGTTTACAACAACTGCCTGTGCCTTTCCTTCTTTATATACAACATCTTTATCCCAGAAAACCGGTGCTGCTTTTACAACATTCTTTGTAAATGTTCCGGCACATACAGCTTCCTTTTCAGAACAAATCATTGCCATATCTTTATTAGTCTTTCCTGCCTTGATTCCGGCGCGAAGACCTGCTGCTTTATAGCCTTTTGCGGCGGTAACGCCACCTTCGATTACTTTCATAAACAAACCTCCTGATTCAGAATACTTCTACTTTTCTTTATACGATTCTACTTTACAATTCCTACCTGCATTTTGATGGTAAATCACATAATACTTATATTATATAAATATTATTTATGGGAACACAGGAGGCATTAATAATCCTTCTGTCTCTGGTAAACCAAATAATAAGTTCATATTCTGTACAGCCTGTCCTGCTGCACCTTTTACAAGGTTATCCATCGCACCCATCATAATAACACGGTGAGTTCTCTCGTCTACCTTTACATTAACATCAACATAGTTGCTGCCCTCTACCCAGCGGGTTTCAGGGCATACACCTGCATTTAAAAAACGAACAAACTGTTCCTCTTTATAAGCATCCTCATAAATTTTACGGATTTCTTCTTCTGTAACATCTTTTACAAGATTGGCGTAAGCAGTTACTAAAATACCTCTGTTCATAGGAACAAGATGCGGTGTAAAGTTAATAACCGCTTCCTGACCAGATGCATAGGATAACTGTTCCTCAATCTCTGGAGTGTGACGGTGAGTTGCTACGCCGTATGCCTTAATACTTTCATTTACCTCACAGTAAAGGTTTGCAACCTTTGCTCCTCTTCCGGCTCCGGAAGTACCTGACTTCGCATCTACGATAACAGACTTCATATCAATAAGTCCTGCTTTTGCTAATGGATAAATAGACAGAAAAGAACAAGTTGGATAACATCCAGGGTTTGCAATCAGGCGCGCCTTCTTAATCTTCTCTCTGTTCACCTCACAAAGTCCGTAAACAGCTTCTTTAATAAACTGTGGGCTTTGGTGCTTGATTCCGTACCACTTCTCATATGTATCTACATCTTTAATACGGAAGTCTGCGCTTAAATCAATAACCTTTACCTTAGATAATACATTCTCGCTAACTAAGGAAGAACAAAGTCCCTGTGGAGTTGCTGTAAATATCACATCAACTTCCTCACAAAGCTGTTCTAAATCTTCTCCCTTGCAAATGTCCGGCACAAGCTGGAACATATTCTGAAATACACTCGCATATGCCTGATCTATGTAACTTCTTGAACCATACCACTTAATCTCTACATCTTTATGTCCAAGTAAAATGCGGACAAGTTCCTGTCCCGCATACCCTGTAGAACCGATAATACCTGCTCTTATCATTTCTCTCATCCTTTCTGTGCTCATCTCTTATTTTCTATATAAATAGGGATATAATTTCAATTTTCTATTATCCCACAAACCTTTCCAGAAAACAAGAGTTATAATTTTTCACATATTTATTCGAAATTATTCATAATTATACAATCAAACTGCGATTTATGCAAGTATTAATTAATATTTATTAATAATATTTTAAAAAAACTCTTGCAATTCCCTGTAGAATGACGTATAGTATATGAGACAAATGACGAAAAATTTAGGAGGATATATAGAATGAGTAAAGAAAAAGTAGTTTTAGCCTATTCAGGTGGTCTTGACACTACCGCAATCATCCCTTGGTTAAAAGAAACATATGATTTTGACGTAGTATGCTGCTGCGTTGACTGTGGACAGGGCGAGGAGCTTGATGGATTAGAAGAACGTGCCCTCTACTCCGGTGCTTCTAAATTATATATTGAAGATATCACCGATGATTTCTGTGAGAACTACATCATGCCATGTGTACAGGCAGATGCTGTATATGAGAACAAATACCTTCTTGGAACTTCCATGGCTCGTCCGGGAATCGCTGCCAAGTTAGTAGAAGTTGCCCGTAAAGAGAACGCTGTTGCTATCTGCCACGGTGCTACTGGTAAAGGTAACGACCAGATTCGTTTCGAACTTGGTATCAAAGCTTTAGCTCCTGACTTAAAGATCATCGCTCCATGGCGTGATGACAAATGGCAGATGGATTCTCGTGAAGCAGAGATTGAATACTGTAAAGCACATGATATTCACCTTCCATTCTCTGTAGATAACAGCTACAGCCGCGACCGTAACTTATGGCATATCAGCCACGAAGGTCTTGAACTTGAAGATCCTGCATGTGAGCCAAACTACGACCATTTATTAGTATTAGGTGTTTCTCCTGAGAAAGCTCCAGATGAACCAGAATACCTTACAATGACATTTGAAGCTGGTGTTCCTAAGACAATCAACGGCGAAGAGATGAAGGTTGCTGACATTATCCGTAAGTTAAATGAATTAGGCGGCAAACATGGTATCGGTATCGTTGATATCGTTGAGAACCGTGTTGTAGGTATGAAGTCCCGTGGTGTTTATGAGACTCCAGGCGGAACAATCCTTATGGAAGCTCACAGACAGTTAGAGGAACTCGTACTCGACCGTGACACTATGGCAGTAAAGAAAGATATGGGTAACAAGCTTGCTCAGGTTGTATACGAAGGAAAATGGTTCACACCACTTCGCGAGGCAATCCAGGCATTCGTAGAGTCCACACAGAAATATGTAACCGGTGAAGTTAAGTTCAAACTTTACAAAGGTAACATCATCAAAGCCGGAACAACTTCTCCATATAGTCTTTACAGTGAGACACTTGCTTCCTTTACAACTGGTGACCAGTATGACCACCATGATGCGGAAGGATTCATCACTTTATTTGGACTTCCATTAAAAGTTCGTGCAATGAGAATGCAGGAATTAGAGAAAAACCACAGTAAATAATAAATTCTGAGTTGCCGCAGGCAGGAGACGCCCACTGAAAGGGATTGCCTAAGACAGACGAACCGTGGAAAAGGCCACTATAGAAAATGGACAAATAGTCGCGGACGCACAAAATGCTCAGCCGCATTTTTGCTGCTCCGATAGTCCATTTTCTATAGTGGCCTTTTTCACGGGTCTGTTTTCTGGCTAACTTTTTCAGTGGGCGTCTACCTTGCCTGCGGCAAACCAGAATTTTTGCAAAACCATTGACTTTTCTGTTAAATTATGTATATTATATAAGTGAAGAATCTTTCAACATATATCAGAATGGAGGTAGCGCATATGCCAGATTCTACGATGTTACAATCAGAAGATTTGCAGGAACGCTACGAAAGATATAAAGCTAAGATAAAGAACTTTACGATAATGAATGATATCTTCATGCGGAATGTATTGAAGAAAAAGGAATGTACAGAATACATCTTACAGGTTATTATGGAAGATAAAGGGATTACGGTTATAGACCAGGCTTTACAGAAGGATTATAAAAACTTGCAGGGGCGTTCTGCCACTTTAGACTGTGTGGCAAAGGCTGCCAGCAACAGACAGTTTAATGTGGAGATTCAGGGTGATAATGAAGGGGCTTCCCCTAAGAGGGCTCGATACCACTGCGGTTTATTGGATATGAATATCCTGAATCCCGGAGAATCTTTTGATGCTCTTCCGGACACCTATGTCATATTTATTACCAGAAATGATATATTAGGCTTTCATTTACCAATCTATCATATTGATAAAGAAGTCATCGAAACCAAAGAGCCATTCGATGACGGACAACATATCATCTACGTGAACGCAAGCAGAAGAGATTCTACAGAATTGGGGCACCTGATGCATGATCTGCACTGTAAAGATGCCAGTGAAATGTATAGCGATATCCTGTCTACAAGAGTACGGGAATTAAAAGAATCTGAGAAGGGAGTGGAGGAAATGTGTAAAGAATTAGAAGAAATTTATAATGAAGGGGAACAATCCGGTGTACAAAAAGGTATACAAAAGGGTGAATTAAAAAAAGCAAGAGAGACTGTCTTTGCCCTTCTTGAAATGGGTATGCCTTTAGAACAGATTACAAAAGCAGTAAAAATCCCACTGACAACTGTTCAAAGCTGGATTGCGGAAACAAAATTCTAATTTGCCAGTGCAACTGACGGGGAGATAAACAGACGCCCCAGCCATAGCACAGCCCATCGAAAGCAGAGAATCTATAAAATTGTGACTTGGAGCAAGCTCTTAATACGAGCACGGTAAGCGAGTATTAAGAGTGCAGGGATACGGAACAACTTTATAGATTCTCTGCTTTCGATGGGCGTCTATCTTGCCTGCGGCAAAATAGAATTTATTTTTTTATCTTGATTTTTACGCTCTGTTTTTTGCCACTTCCATCCGTTGCCATAGCGGTAATCTTAACACTTTTGCCCTTGGCGGTTTTCTTCGTTTTCACAATTCCCTTGGCATTTACTGTGGCATACTTTGTATTGCTAGATGTCCAGCGAAGCTTTGTATTCGCCTTCTTGGTGGCGGTGACTTTGGCTTTTAATTTTAGTTTTTTGCCTGCCTTTACGGATTTGCTTCCTGTAATCTTGACTTTCTTTACGATTCCTTTCATCGATGTGATCTGCCAGGAGGCGGACTTTCTGCTGCCATCAGTTGCGGTTGCTGTAATGGTTACCTTTTTACCGCCTGTGTTTTTCTTTAAGGTAACTACGCCGCCCTGTGTTACGGTGGCAACCTTTGTATTACTGGATTTCCATGTTAGCTTCTTGTTGGAGGCATTGGCTGGTAAAACGGTTGGTTTTAGTGTGACTTTTTTACCTGAAGCAATCTGTTTGGAGATGGCGGAGAGGGTAATCTTCTGTATTTTTTTGTTGCTGGTACCTGGCTTAACAACTGCTGTCTTTTTTTGTTTGATTACGAAATTGCACAATTGGACACCCTCATAATCTCCGATTCCTGCAATCCATATATTTCCCTTTCCCGGTTTGATATTATTATTATATTCTAATTCATAATCCGTATCAGCCTTTAACAAGAGACCTTTATATCTCACTTCCACTGCCGGTCTTATCTCTTGCCCTGTTTCTGTATGCTCTTTTTTGTAAGAGACACTGGCTTCCCCGATATCCTTTTTCTTTGCAACAGAATAAATAACTTTAAACACATTGGTTTCACCTAATATTTGTTTGATATTGGTTTCTACTGGTGTATAACCGGCGATTTCCGGAATGGATAACGTGATAGTTTCGCCGGTAGTGCCGCTTCCTGTCACATTTTCATGTATCTTCTCTCCACATGTATCCTGATAGAGAACAGTGTACTCGCATTGTTCCGATCGAACCTGTACTGTTGTTTTTGTCTTAACACCATTATAATATAAAACAACTTCGTTCCTGCCAATTTGCTTTGCGGTAAAATCTCCGGTAAATCCTTCTTTGATGTCCTTTGTTGTTCCATCCACATAGGTTACTGTTAATTCTAAGCCGGTAAGATCAATTGGTTCTGACATAGCATATTCTGTCTTATCCATATTTTTCTTTACAGATATAGCTGTCACCGTCTTTTCTCTTCCAGTGAATGTATTTCCGTTTTGTTCTGCATAATTATGTGCCTGTGAGTCAGCAGCTGCTTCTATAGATATATTATCTCCAAAGGCATTTTCATTAATAGTATTTACAGTATCCGGAACATTGATTATACTTAAATCTTCGCAACCAGCAAATACATTTGTTTCAATTGTTTTTAATCCATTTTCTAAAAATACCTGTTTTAATGCAGTACAGTCCTGGAACGCTCCCTCTTTAATCGTAGTTACTGTATCTGGAATAGTAACCGCAAACGCTTCTGTTTTATTATCAAATAAGTCTGTATTGACAGCCTCTACCTCGTATCCATCCACTTCTGATGGAATATCCAGACAATAACTATCTTCATTCTCCATTGCCATAACATTTAGTGCAAATGGAGAACTTACTCTTGCACTTCTACCTGTACCTGGATTCACTTTAGTGATTGTTGCTTTATCTCCAGACAATGTATATGAATACGAAGCATTTGCATTTTGCAGACAGGACTGGATGTAGTTCTTATATGTCAGTTTCGATTCATATTTCTTAATATCCTTTTTTAATTTCTTATAATAAGAATCAGAGCCAGAATAATCCTCCATATATCCCGGTGTTTGGAGCATACACGAAAGATACAGTTCAAACGCATCCTGATAATTGTTTTTGAGTGTTGCCGTATTATATACATTGTTAGCTATATTCAATCGCTGATTGCTTACTGCAAGCTTCAACCAGCTCTGATCAAGTAATGCATACTGTACTTTCAGATAATCCTGTACATCAATCACTCCAGCTTTTTTAAGAATAAAATTCAAGCCAGTATAAATAAGATCAACTACCGCAACCGTTACCGATGCTGTCGTTCCTGCTCCTGTTACCTTCGCTGTAATCCATCCGATAGCATCGGTGATTCCACTGGTATCAAGCATTTCTAATGCAAAATTTACTGCATCCTGTCTTTTTATTTTTTCGTAATTAATCTTTAATCCCTGATAAACAGTGCTATCCTTATCCACCAGTGACATATAATGTTTTTGTGTATCTTCTGTTGTGATACGAAGAATCTCTATTGATACAGCAACCTGATAAGCTGAAATTGCTTTTCCAGACGTTTTAAATACTGAGGATACTTTTTTCATTACCTCTGATGATTTTAATATCTTTTTTAAATCCTGCTCTACTTTCAGATCATCACCATAGGAAAAAATAGCATTAATCGCTTTGGCAAATTCTTCAATGTCCTCATCTTCAGCAACCCATTTCAGCGTATCCCCGACTTTACCAGAACCCTTTTTTAACAGGCTCACAACCTTTTTGCTCTTGCTCAGAGAATCGGTTGCCTCATCATATACATTGGCACAATAATCTGAATATTCTTTTGCATGATTGACATAATCTAATGCCAGTGCAGACTGCACTTTTTCTGCCTGAATATTTTTATTGAAAGCCTTACTAACAAGAGATTCTCCGATTCTCTTTAACTGACCTGATATCCCATCGCTCATAACTGTTCTCGCTGCAATTGATATATCGTCCCATTTACAGTTTCTACTTACATCTGACATATCCGTCCATAACGTTTCAAACATTTTATTGTATGTTGTATTATTCAGATATTTGCAATATTCTGGCGTAAAAAGCATATCTTCTGTTACTTTCGTTGGTGTAGTGGTAGTCTCTCCTTCTGGCTTTCCCGGATTCACAGGATTATCACTGCCGCTCTCCCCGGACTTCATCACATCCGAGCATACCGTTCCGGCGTAGGAATAGAGATTGGAAGATGAGAGATTCAAATGCAAAGCGGGCCGCACACCGCCAATATAATAGCTGACATAATTGCCATACCTGTAGACCCAGCCATCATTACTCACTTCGGCCGCATTATAGCTATAGTAGCCCGGCGAGCGGAGCCACCACACAATCTTATCCCTTATATCTTCTCAGGTCACTCCGTGCCCAGACAGTTATCATCCTGTTTACTTCGTAAGCCTGTGTCGATATCTGTTCATATTGTTTCGGTAAAATACACTGATTTTCTCTTGCATAATAAAGAAGATTACTATATAGTAAAGTAAATTTATGGAATTAAAGGATGATTGATTACAGATTTTCATGACTGGAAAGGCGATCTGGAACTTTTAAATTTTAAATATTATAATGATAGGCATTGCAGAAAATATTCCTGCCAAAGAAGAAAGCTATGAATTACATCGCCTGTTAGCAACTATTTTGTCATCGAATTTAGAAGCGAACGAGAAACTGGATATAATGGAAAGGGAATACCATATCCTCCTGGAAGATGATATAAGAGAGGAAGTGGAAGAAATGTGCAACTTAAGTCAGGGCATTAAAGAAAAAGCATATCAAGGTGGTTATGAATTAGGACATGAAAGTGGCTATGCAGAAATCATTTTTAAAATGTATGAATCAGGTCTGCCAATAGAACATCTGCTATTACAAAATTGAGTGAAGATAAGATAAAACAACTATTAAAAGGTGTTTCTGAGAATGTCTGATTAAGGTAAAATCACAAAATCAAAGTTCTGTGCTATGGATTTAACAGACCAAAAAATCTTTTACAATAAATTTCAGCTATGCTCCAGCCATAGCACAGCCCACTGAAAATTTAGACAAAAAACAAAACCGTGAAAAGTCCGGCTTAGTTAACCGCTTTCAGCGGGCATCTGTCCAGACCATCTGTTTTCCTCGTCAACTCCGTTGACAATGCAATTTATAAATTATTTTTCTTAATATAGATGTCTATATATTTCATGGCGTCTCTTCCATGATCTGCTGTCAAGAATTCCATTCCCTGTGAGCGAACATATTTATAGAACTTAATTAAAAGCTCTTCATTGATCGTAATGTTATTCAGCCCATAACACATAACTACATCTAACTCTTTTTTCTCTATTGCTTCCATAATACGGCGGAAACTTGGTCTGTCCGTATTCTCTGAATCATATTGTCCAAAATCTGTATAATGAAGGAACTCACAGTTCTCTTTTCCATAGATTTCTTCTGCTACTTCATGGCATTTTTCATAGGATTCTACCATCTCTTGGATAAAATGTCTGTAACACAGTTTACAGGCTCCTCTATAATACTGATAATGATAAATACCTATTCTCTTTTTCATTTTCATTCCACCCCGTCCATTTATAATAAAAAATATAATTATTATTTATTATAAAACAGCAGGTAATCTAATATAGATACAGATTCACACAAAATCTGGGAAATATGTGGAGTGAGATAAAGTAACAGACAAAGCCCAAGAATTATGTTAACAAAAATATTTTATTTCACCAAAACGGTTAATCCATTCGTTTATGATATCATCACTGTTTGCAGCTATCATCCGCATTAATTTTTTTAATATTCTTTCAGGAATCTGTGAATTATTATTAGAAAGAATTACATTCCCAGTGCTGGTAATCCAAATTTTTGTTGCAGTGGATTTAGCTCGCCCTTCAGATATATGGACATGAATAGGTTCTAACGGATCACCTTCATTAGACCAAAAATAAATACTGTATGGTCCAATTCTAAGAAGTTGCGGCATTTAAAACGCCCCCTTCTTGCGAAAACTCTATAATAAGATGAGCATTTTTACGAATCAACTGTTTAAAATAGGATATTTCTGTATCACTATATCCTTCAATATTTTCCCATTTATAGGCTGGCAACCAACATGTTGCATTATGGAATCCACCTACTTCATCTGGAGTTTCAATATACACTTTTACACTACCATCTGCCTTCATCTCAGAATGAGTGATTTCCGTATCATCATTCAGCGTCATAAAAGGATACATCATAAATATCCCTCCCTTCTATCTGTTATATTTATTGTAATATAAGTAATAATACATTGCAACAACTCAAATCTAAATCCCGATTGAACAACATCGCGACGTGATGGCTTAGGAAAGCTATGGCACAACGATGTTGCTCAATCAGATTTTTTGCTATTGTTTTCTTCTTCCCATTCTTCCTTCCTCATTTTTGACTGTATAATTGCCACACCAACTACTATGATAAATCCAATAATTATTTCCAGACCTATTGCAATACTTTCTCCAATGCTCATACCTTGAAATATATTCATTCTTTCCTTTGATACTATTGGAAATATCACCCACAAGAATCCTACAGCCACTTCGATTCCCTGTATTCATTTATTTGAATTACGCAATTTTCTTTCTGGCATTTTTTCATCAAGATAACACATACAGAAAAAACTACTGCTGCCAAGATCCAGTAAATTATATTTATTCTATTAATAGAAGGCCATTTTTCAGATAATTGAAATGGCAGCATGAGCAATTCCAAGCTCACAAATTCGAGAATATAGATTACTATCTGTACTCCATAAAGCTGTTTTTCATCAAGGGAAGCAAGTAACATTTTTTCTGTTTCTTTTTTATATTCTTTTTCCTGTATTTTTTCTCCCGCAAAGAATTCGCCAATACTTATATTCAATTCTTTGCAAAGAGATTCTATAATTCCTACATCTGGTATAGATCGTCCATTTTCCCACTTTGAAACCGCCCGGTCTGTTACTCCTAATTTTTCTGCCAGTTCTTTTTGTGTCAAATTTAGATCCTTTCGATTTTGTGCTATGAACCTTCCTACTTTTATTGGCTCAACCATATTTTCACGCTCCCATAAAATAATAATCTTTATTTCCAAATTTCTCCTTAGAAATCATGTTTTTGATATAGATATCCTAACATATTTATGGTAAAAATCAGAATTTAAAAAGCGCCTCCCTTATGACATCATCCATCCAAATACACAATGGAGTGGCAAAAAACCATATGATAAGAAACGGAATACAAATCTGTCCCCGATAATTAAAAGGGACCTTTGAGTAATCCCATACATTAAGCTTCAAATAAATATTCACAATAACTCCAGTCAAATATTCATAAGAAATGATAATAAGACTCCCCAATATCATCTGAAAAAGAAAAGAGGGATGCCATTTTTTCCCTTCATTTAACAAACCAATAGTATAAAAAGACAGACCTCCGCAAATAATCATAGATACATGAGAATATCCCCGATATAAAATCTCAAAATTAAAATATGCCATTCCTCCAAAACTAATAAGAAATAATGGCTGCGCTATTTTTGTTATTACAAAATCTTTCATTCTCCGCCGCTCCTAAAACACAATATTTATTGTGGATAGTATTTGACTACGGAGTTTTTTCTATACTTTTATTATTTTACTTTTTTAAATTTCACTGGTCGACATTTTTTTGCATAATAATCATCTTTCTCTGCCTGCTTTTTACTAATTCTTTTTTTAGAAATGACTCATTT
>NZ_ACEP01000085.1 GCF_000173975.1 Anaerobutyricum hallii DSM 3353 | reverse complement strand
GGTAGTGGGTTTCCGCCTATGGCAAACGAAAGGATTTTATTTATGAAAAAGCTCATTGAAAATTTTATCATCATTATGGTACTTACTATTGCCATATTATTCTCATATGCTTTAATAGAGAAAAAAATAAGTGGACGCAGCAGTTCGGAATTTATAAATTTCCTTTTCAGTACGCAGGAAAAGGCTTCCAGTAATAAATCTTCTGTTACTTCTAATAAAGGAAACAGCAAAAAAGGAAATAATTCATCCACGCAGTCGGCAGATACTATGAATTATCGTGCTGTCTGGCTCAGTTATTTAGAATTTAACAGCTATCGGAAGTCTGTAAAAAATAATAATGAAAGCAGCTTCCGAAAGTTTTATAAACATATTTTACAACAGATAAAGACTATTGGCTGTAACAGGATTATCGTACAGGTCCGCCCTTTTGGAGATGCTCTTTATGCATCAGATTATTTTCCGTGGGCAGCCTGCATTTCCGGAACACAAGGGAAAAATCCTGGATATGATCCTCTGAAAATCATGACAGAAATGAGTCATAAAGAGGGCATTTCTATTGAAGCCTGGATTAACCCGTATCGTATCTCCTCCGGTAATTCTATTCGCAGTCTTTCTAAAACAAATCCCGCCAGAAAATGGTTCTCCGTTCAAAACACAAAAAGAAATATTTTATCTTATGAAGGCAGTCTTTATTATAATCCTTCTTCAGAGAGTGTAAGAAATCTTATTATACAGGGCGTAAAAGAAATCGTACAAAATTATAATGTAGATGGCATTCATATGGATGATTATTTTTATCCTTCCTTTACTGAGAAAAATGTAACAACAGCATTTGATGCTCCAGAGTATAAACAACAGCTGAAAACAAATTTGTCATCCACGGATTCAACATCGCTCACTTCTGCAGATAAATCCTCAAATGAAATCTCTTTAGCAGATTGGAGACGTGATAACGTAAATCGACTTGTATCCGGAATTTATAAAGCTGTAAAAGAAATCAACTCAGATGTTACTTTTGGAATCAGCCCTGCCGGAAATTTAGATAATCTACGGAGTGATTTAGAATATTATGTAGATATTGATACATGGGTGTCCCAAAATGGATATGTCGATTATTTAATGCCACAGATATACTGGGGATTTACAAACGAAGTGGCTCCATTTGATAAAGTGACTGATGCGTGGTGCATTCTTATGGAGAACTCACCAGTAAAACTTTATATTGGACTCCAGCTTTATCGGATGGGTAGTACTGAACCAGGACAATCGGATGAAAAAGAACTTCAAAAAACCTCCCTGCTGAAAAAAGAACTTTCCTATCTAAAAAAGCAGAAAAAAATAGAAGGATACTGCCTGTTTAGCTATCAGTATCTTGATTGCCAAAATAAAAAATATCATTTTGATGCAGAGCAATTTTCCACAAAAAGAAAAAAACTTTTAAATCAGATTGTAAAATCCTTTAAAAACAATTCATAGGATCTGTTTGAAAAACAAAAAACGACATCCTTCAACAAATTTCATTCCACTATTGGTATATCTATGATATATTGAAAAAGAGAAAATATTCTTGAAAAATTACATTTGGAGGGGAAAACATGAAGAAAACAAAATTACGACTGTTGTTACTCTTACTTTTTATTGGAGGACTTATTATCCTTCCACAAAAAACCAAAGCTGCTGAAAAAGCTGCTGATATTATTCCGGTAAATATTTCCGTAAAATACGGACAAACAGAAGCTCGAACCATTTTTGATATGATTAATGAGATGCGAACAAACCCTTACGATACGTGGTGTTGGGATGCATATGACAATGAAAAAATCCCTTGTCCGAACTTAGAAGAACTTAAGTATGACTACGATCTTGAACGAGTAGCTATGAAACGTGCTGCGGAAATCGCATTATCTTATGAGCATGAACGTCCAATGGGGGGTAAAGTTTGGGACATTTATAATGAAGAAAACATTAAATGGCTTGCAGCCGGTGAAAATATCTCTGTCGGTCATACAACGGCTGCCGAAGCAAATTTGGGTTGGAGAGAAGATGATGAGCCTTATGCTGGACAGGGACATCGTAGAAACATGCTTTCTTCCGATTATAATTGTGTCGGAATTGGCCACGTTTATTATAATGGAGTACATTACTGGGTAGAAGTATTTGCAAATAGACCGGAGATAAATACAACGGAAATTCCGGCAAACGACAGTACAGAAACGGTTTCAGTTTCTGTAGATAAAAAGAAAATCAAAACGGTCGATGTAACATTTGACCAGGATGCCTATTCCTTACGAATAGGAGAGAACATAACACCAATAATTACAGAGACCAGAATAGATGTTGTTAATTTCTCGTCACAGGGAAGAGGCTTAGCACCTGTTCTGGATACCCCTGTTGTCTCAATAGACGATTCCTCAGTAGCATCCTATAACAATAATCAGCTTTCTGGTTTAAAGGAGGGTACAACAAATCTGAGTGCAACCCTTTATGGTATGACTGCATCAGGTTCGACAGTATCTGTCCATGATTGTAAGAATCATTGGGACACTGGAAAAGTTACTAAAAAGTCAACATGTACAGAACCTGGAGAAAAAACTTTTACCTGTAGCATCTGTAGGCAAACTACAAAAAAAGAAAGCGTTCCTGCAACTGGACATAATTATGCGTCAGCCTGGACTACAGATATAGCTGCAACCTGTGAAAAAACAGGTACAGAAAGCCGCCATTGTCAAAATGAAAACTGTACAGCAACAACAGAGCAAAGAAGTATTGCTGCTTTAGGTCATAACTGGAAAGATAATGGAGACGAAACTGCTATATGTACTCGTAACGGATGTAAGGCAACACATACTCATGCATGGGATTCTGGAACAATAACTACAGAGCCAACCTGTACAGCGCAAGGAGAAAGAACATATCATTGTACCTATGAAGAAAATGGAATTTGTACAGCTACAAAAACAGAAGCTGTAAAAAAACTTGGGCATAGGTATATCCTAACAAAAAGAGATAAACCAACTTGTGAAAGTGATGGCATTCTTTACGGTAAATGTAGCCGCTGTTCAAAAACGATCACTCAGCAAGATACCAAAAATCCAGCATTAGGACATGATTGGAAAGACAATGGGGATGGAACCGCAACATGTAGCCGAGAAGGTTGTGGAAAGAATCATACTCATGATTTAGATTCAGGAACAACAACAGTAGAACCAACTTGTACAGCCACTGGAGAAAAAGAATATTGTTGCACTTATATAAACTGTCCTTATAAAAAAACGGAAACCTTAAAAGCAACCAATCATAAGAACAAAGAAACTAGAAATGGAGAAAAAACAACCTGTCAAAAAGAAGGTTATACCGGAGATATCTATTGTAAAGATTGCGGAATACTGATTTCTTCTGGAAAAGTAACTAAGAAATATGACCATGACTGGGATAGAGGTACAGTTACAAAAGAAGCTACCTGTAAGGAAGAAGGAAGCGTAACCTACAGATGCGAAAACTGTGATGAGACAGAAACAGTTAGCATTAAAAAGACTGCACATAATTACAAAATAATGGAACAGAAGGATGCTACATGCACAGAAAATGGATATTCGATTTCTGCTTGTCAGACCTGTAATGATAAGAAAAAAGAAGAAATTGTTGCAAAGGGTCATTCCAAAGGAATTAGAAATAAAAAAACTGCAACCTGCAAAGCGGAAGGATATACGGGAGATACCTATTGCCGTATTTGTAAGACCCTTTTAGAAGAAGGAAAGATTCTTCCAAAGTTAGAACATCAGTGGAATGATGGCACAGTAACAAAAAGAGCTACTTATCAGGCAGCAGGAGAACTTACATACCGCTGTAGGAAGTGTACAGCAAAAAGGATAATTTCCATAGAAAAATTAGCTTATCCAAAGGCAGGTACATCATATACTATTTCTGGAAACGAGTATAAAATATCAAAGCCAGGAGCAGAGGTAATTCTTGTTAAAACAAGTAAAACTACCAAAAATGTAACCGTTCCAGCCCAAATTTATGTACAGGGAATAACCTACAAAGTAACTTCCATTGGAGCGAAGGCCTTTAACAATAATAAAAATCTTACAAAAGTAACGATAGGAACAAATATTATAAAAATCAATAGCAATGCATTCTTTAATTGTAAGAATCTAAAAACTGTCACCATAAAATCTGTGCGCTTAACAAAAAAAGCTGCAAATAAAAAAGCTTTTAAAAATGCTCACAAAAAGCTTGTTATTCGGGTGCCTAAGAAGGTAAAAAAGATTTATAAGAAGATTTTTAAAGGGCTGAAAGTAAAATAGTAAGAAGATTACCAATGAAAAAAGGTCAGAAAATGCTGGCCTTTTTTCATTGAATTTAAGTCGAGCCTCCTAAATTATAAAGTTGAAAACCTAGAACGTAAATAGTAGATATATAAAGCGGTTACAGATACTCTTTTTTTACAACTATTCGTTAAAGTTGGATTTCGCGAATAGTTAGAGAACTCTTCTGATTTGATTCAGCTATGGCAAAACTGACGCCATAAGAAATAAACCTCTTTATATCTGTGACTTTAGTCGCTACGTGTTGGATGTTCGCCCTTATGCTCGCATCCAGCACTTGCTCCGAGGCCACAGATGTTTATACTCACTCAATCTCCTTATAAAACCATCGAATTCAGGGACATAATATCTTTTTCTCTTCCAGCTATATATCCTTGTAAAATAATATAACGTCACTTTACGTTATATTACGCAAAAATAATCCTATATTTAAATTGTTTTCTAATTTTCTAATAGAAATATTTTTATTTTATTCAATACTTTTCCAATCTATTCTTGAAAATAAAAAAGCATCCTATTTCTCTAAGGAATTTAAGAATGCTTTTTTATAGCTGCTTAGCCTGACAAATTATTAC
This sequence comes from Anaerobutyricum hallii DSM 3353, assembly GCF_000173975.1. Taxonomy (GTDB): domain Bacteria; phylum Bacillota; class Clostridia; order Lachnospirales; family Lachnospiraceae; genus Anaerobutyricum; species Anaerobutyricum hallii. Next base: position 18,801 of record NZ_ACEP01000085.1, on the reverse strand, counting down.
TTAATCTCAACAACTTCGTAATCTTTATCTTCAACTGTTTTCTTTAAGACATCATCTGCAATCTCTTTTTCTAAAGTAACTACAGCCGTCCCCTTCTCATGGCTTACTTCTGCTGAAGCTACCTCTGGAAGTGCTTCTAATGCTTTCTTTACTGCTGCTTCACAGTGTCCGCACATCATTCCTTTGATATTCATTGTCTTTGTCATTTCATTTACCTCTTTCTTTTCATTATTATTTATGTTAATTAAACTAACATCTATCGCTTTTTTCTTCTTTTTATCTTTTTTTGTACTTCGAATATTTAACAGGTTTAAACGTAATGCGTTTGTAACAACACAGAAACTGGATAAACTCATTGCTGCCGCTCCAAACATTGGATTTAATTTCCATCCTAATACTGGGATTAACAGACCAGCTGCCAGAGGAATTCCAATTGTGTTATAGAAAAATGCCCAGAATAAGTTTTCGTGGATATTTCGTAATACGCCTCGGCTTAAGCGGATTGCAGCCGGAACATCCGCGAGTTTACTCTTCATCAATACAACATCGGCGGCATCCATCGCTACATCGGTACCTGCTCCGATTGCGATTCCTACATCAGCGCGAGTTAAAGCGGGAGCATCATTAATTCCATCACCAACCATAGCAACTTTTCCTTTTTCGCCTAATGCACGAATAACGCTTTCCTTTCCATCTGGAAGAACGCCTGCGATTACATTATCTACACCTGCCTGTTCTCCGATTGCCCTTGCGGTACGCTCATTATCTCCGGTGAGCATTACAACATGAATCCCCATCGCCTTTAACTCTTTAATTGCCTGTGGGCTATCTTCCTTAATTACGTCAGCTACGGCGATAATTCCAAGCAGATGATTATCTTTTGCAAAGAAAAGTGGTGTTTTTCCGGCAGACGCTAATTGCTCTGCACTATGTTTTATTTTTTCAGAGATAGATAAACTCTTTTCTATAAAAAGTAAGTTACCACCTATAAGTGTTTTATTATTTAATGTTCCAGTAAGTCCATTACCAGGAACAGCCTGAAAATCTTCTACAACAGGAACGGTGAATTTTTTCTCATCGCCATATTCTACAATTGCCTTTGCTAACGGATGCTCACTCTTCTTTTCCAGTGAAAATGCTGTTTCTAAAAGCTCCTGTTCACTGATTCCGTCAACCGAAAGAATATCCGTTACTTTCGGTTGGCCAGTTGTAATCGTTCCGGTCTTATCTAAGGCAACAATATCGACTTTGCCTGCTTCTTCTAAAGATACCGCCGTCTTAAATAAAATACCATTCTTTGCACCAACGCCATTACCAACCATAATCGCTACTGGTGTCGCAAGACCTAACGCACAGGGACAACTGATCACAAGAACAGAAATACCTCTTGCAAGGGCAAATCCAACTGTCTGTCCGGCAAGAAGCCAGCCAATAATCGTGATAACCGCAATCGTAATAACTGCCGGTACAAAAATACCAGACACTTTATCAGCAATCTTGGCGATAGGCGCTTTTGTTGCTGCTGCATCACTTACCATCTTAATAATCTGGGAAAGGGTTGTATCCTCTCCTACTCTTGTAGCCTCACATTTTAAAAATCCAGATTGGTTAATTGTTGCTGCAGAAACATTGTCTCCTTCTGCCTTATCTACTGGAATACTCTCTCCAGTAAGAGCTGCCTCATCAATTGCACTGTTTCCTTCAAGAACAATACCATCTACCGGTATACTCTCGCCCGGTTTTACAAGAAAAATATCGCCCTTTTTCACTTGTTCTGCGGAAATGATCTGTTCCTGACCATTACGAACAACGGTAGCCATCTTCGGAGCAAGATTCATAAGACTTTTTAATGCATCTGTTGTCTTTCCTTTTGAATATGCCTCTAATGTTTTACCAAGAGTAATCAGTGTAAGAATCATGGCAGCAGATTCAAAATAGAATTCATGCATATAGCTCATAACAAGCTTATTATTACCTGCAGTCTGTGCTGCCGTCATTGCGAACAAGGCATACGTACTATAGCTAAATGCTGCCGTTGCCCCCATCGCAACCAGGGTATCCATATTTGGTGCCCTGTGAATAAGGCTTGTAAATCCACTGATAAAGAAACGCTGATTGATTACCATAATAATTACGGTAAATAAAAGCTGTGCAAGCCCCATGCCTACATGATTATTATTTAAAAATCCCGGCAATGGCCAGTTCCACATCATATGTCCCATGGAAAGGTACATAAGTGGCATTAAAAAGATAAGAGAAATAATTAATCTCTTTAATAGCTTTGGTGTTTCTGTATCTGCCAGAGCTTCCGCTCCCTGACTACTCTCTTTCTCGGCTCCTTTTACAGAAGCATGGTAACCGGCCTTTTCTACTGCAGCAACAATATCTGTTGAAAGAGCTGTTCCCTCTACTCCCATAGAATTCGTTAAAAGATTCACCGAAACACTTGTAACACCAGGAACTTTAGAGACCACTTTCTCTACACGCGCCTGACATGCGGCACAAGTCATTCCGGTTACGTTATACTGCTCCATCTGTTTTTATCCTCCTGTCAAATTTATTATTATGTTTTTAAAATGTATCTTTATATCATGAATTCAAGAATGCCCCGGTATTCTTGCTGCGAGATGCGCGTCATGCGAGGTGGGAATCATCTCACATCCGATATACCTAAAAACGATACTTTCTTCTGAATGATTAAATTACTGAAAATTGTTACTTCATAAGCTTCTGCAATGTGGATACTAATTCTTCCACAACCTCATCATTTCCCGCCTGAATATTTTCTTTTACACAGGTACGGATATGATTTGCAATCAATACTTTATTAAAGCTATTCAATGCTGCATTAATTGCAGATACCTGTGTAAGAATATCAATACAGTACGCATCATTCTCCAACATCGACCGAACACCACGAACCTGTCCTTCGATACGGCTTAAACGATTGAGCAAGGCCTTAAATTCTTTTTCTGAACGAACTTTCTTCTTTACACTGCAATTTTGACACTTCGGTTGAGAAGAATTGCTTTTAAAACTATCATTCGCTCCACAATGACAAGATAAAGAAATATCTTCTTTATTATTACAACACTCTCCCATAGCATTCTCCCTTCTGTAAATTTTATTCTTTATCAGATAAATGGGATTATATACCCTGTGAGGGTATTTTGCAAGTGTTATTTAAAAAAAATTATTATTACAAGTTAGAATAAAAAAGGACCTATCCTTTGTAGTGATAAATCCTTTAAATTCAAAAATTTTCAATATTTTATTTCAAAATAATCCAGATACTGTTTATATCTATCCTGTGCTGTCAGGCAAGTATCTCTCAGATACCCCTTTTCATTATCCCATTCTTTTAAACCACGGTAATAATACATTTTTAAATTATCCTCAATAATGAAAGGAACAATGTTATATTTCAGACATTCTTTGAACATAATAATTCTTCCAACGCGACCGTTTCCATCTTGAAACGGATGTATTCTTTCGAACTTTACATGAAAATCTAAAATATCGTCAAATGATACCGTCTGTTTTTTATTGTATTCGTTAAGCAATTTTTCTATTGTACTTTTTACTTTTTCAGGTGGTGTGGTAATCAAATCTCCCACCATATTTTTCCTTGATTTATATTCGCCCACGTTAAACCATGAAATTCTACTATCAGATGTATTTGTCTTTAATATTTTATGAGTATTTTTAATAAAATCCTCGTCTAATATATCATTTGCAGAATCAATCATATAATCAAAACATTGAAAATGATTAATAGTTTCCATTATATCATCAATATTTGCTGGTTCTTGTTCAAAGCTGATTGTATTGGTTTCATATATTTATAAATACACGTAGTATTCTCTTGATAAAATGATTTAATAATTTCCATAATTAACCATACTATAATCCCATGTAATAGTATCTAATAAAAGGAATTCTTCTGTTCCTATTGGTTTGCCATCCCGATATGTGGAAAATACATCGCATGATATCACATTTTTCTTTTTTGTAATAGTTTCCATCGGAGTATGCCCGACTACCTGCAGGAATTGTTGTGATTTATACATCTTCACATCTGTATACTGTGGTCTGAGCCAGATTGGGGATCCATCATACCACATCTTCATTTCTCCAAGATGATTAACATAATCTAAAACATCATCTACATCATCATATTTTGATTTAGGAACATGCAGATTAACAAAGTCTTTCGACATCCCTGCATGAGAAAACAAAACATTATCAATTCGATGCACATACTTTATTAGATTACCCTCTGGCAATACTTCCTTTAAATCAATCAATTTCTTTTGTACAGTATAAGCGGCCATAGGGCTATATCCCGTTTCCAACTTATGCCAGACATAACTTAAATCATGATTTCCGTAGCACCAGGCGGTATCGGGATATTTTTTTGCAAAACTGATAGCTGCATCATAAGTTTGCTCATAAAGTGAGATGTCAAACTGCTTGTTCCAGTCATCAGGAATATCCATCAGACAAACAGCTCTTTTCGCAATTCCCCTCTCCATTAATTCTGCTGCCTGTTTAAACATAAATGGTTTCAAATGAACATCTGGTATTATAAGAACCTTCATACATGTTTTCCCCCTTTTTAGAGCGTGTTTGAAAAATCATTCCTTACGATAAATAAACAACTTCTTTAATATTTTCGACTATTTTTTTATTATACAAATAACAATCTCTTTTTACCTACAATGCCTGATATAAAATCCCATATAACTCCCTCATATAAAATGTTGGAAATAACCACCAGGCAGTATGTCCTGATACTGCTCCAACAGAAAAACCAAGTGATTTTGCTATCTGTGAAGCACGATACTGATGATATTCACTCGTTGCAATCGCTATATTGTTCCCCAATCCTTTTTCTTCCATTATTTTTTTAGAAAATCGCAGATTTTCCCTCGTAGAAGTTGATTTATCTTCTTTTATGATTCTTGAAGAATTAATTCCCTTCTTTGTTAGGTATCGGTACATACACTCCGCTTCACTGATTTTTTCTCCCTCGCCCATTCCACCAGATACAATACATTGTGAATTGGGATTTTCCTCTAAATAAATGAGGGCGGCATCTAACCTTTCACGCAAAGAGCGGCTGGCATGTTCGCCGTATACTTTACATCCAAGTACAATAAGTGTTGCATTCTCCTGCGGCTTTTTTGCTGATGCCTTTACGATAAGAACGGTTTCGATAACAGCAGTTATAACTACAATGCCAATAGCAATTGCCATAATACCAATCACACATTTTCCCAAAAAATATTTTTGCAAATAAAATATTCCTTGCTGAAAATTCTTATAAAAAATGCCCCCTATCAGTAAAATACCACTGACCACTAACCCTGTAAGATTCCCAATATTTAAAATTCGGTGAGTGAATAATGGAATGCTGAACCATATGAAAAAAACTGTACCTGCTAGAATTATTAAACTATGTATCATTTTCAATTTCTAAGACCTGCCTTTCTTATTTTGTAAATTTTCAATTGCGTATTCGTAATTGAATTTATTCTAATACTTTAAAAGTATATCATATCAAGCTTTTCCTAGCCATATTTTACGATTCTCTTCTTTTTCCCCCTTTTATTTTACACGATAAAAGAACTATACTTTCGTTCCCTTTTAATTGTTAAATGAATAATTTCTGGCTGCCTACAAACAGGTCTCATCATATCAAAATATTTATGTGTAGTTGTATAAAAGTTCAATACAAAAAAGTTCAAGAATATTTATTTTGTATTGAACTTTATTTTTCTTTATGCTATACTCTACCTAACTTTTACGAAAAAAATAAAGTAAATTGAACTTGTGATTCAATTACAAAAAATAGAAAGGAGCAGCTACATGATTCAAAAAGAAGTCTTCTCAGAACGATTAAAAGCTGCCATGAAGAAGCAGAACCTAAAGCAGATTGACCTTGTACGAGCGGCACAAGTACAGGGAATTAAACTTGGAAAAAGTCATGTAAGCCAGTATGTAAGCGGTAAAACAGTTCCACGAACGGATATTTTACTGTTTCTGGCGAAAACATTACAGGTAGAGGAAGAATGGTTAATTGGAGTATCTAATGTGGAATCTGATACAGAAATCTCTGCCACTAATAGAAATATATTAGATACAAACAAAACCATATTAGGAAATAGTAACAAAGAAAATTCAGAAGCACTTACAATGTCTGCTAAAAGACAGAAAAGTTCAATTTTCGAAGCAGAAATTATAAGTGATATCAATAAGAATATACAAACAACTTCTGCAGCAACTATTAGCAGGAATATTAGCAATAAAGAGGGGAAAAAAATGCGTGAATTTAAGAAATCATCCAAATTAGACAATGTTTTATATGATGTGAGAGGACCGGTTGTTGATGAAGCCACCCGTATGGAAGAAGCCGGAACTCATGTTTTAAAATTAAATATTGGTAATCCTGCTCCATTTGGTTTCCGTACACCAGATGAAGTCATCTATGATATGCGTCAACAGTTAACAGATTGTGAAGGATATTCCAATGCAATGGGACTCTTTTCAGCCAGAAAAGCAATCATGCAGTACGCACAGCTAAAACATATCCCAAATGTAAATATTAACGATATCTACACCGGAAATGGAGTTAGTGAACTGATTAATCTTTGTATGTCCGCACTTCTTGATAATGGAGACGAAATCCTGATTCCTTCTCCAGATTACCCATTATGGACTGCTTGTGCTACATTAGCTGGCGGAAAACCTGTTCACTATATTTGTGATGAAGAATCCGAATGGTATCCAGACATTGATGATATCCGCAAAAAAAATCAATGACCGCACAAAGGCCATTGTTATCATCAATCCAAACAACCCAACAGGTGCGCTATACCCAAAGGAGGTATTAGAGCAGATTGTACAGGTAGCAAGAGAACATCAGTTAATCATTTTTTCTGATGAAATCTATGACCGTCTTGTTATGGATGGTGAAAAACATATTTCCATCGCTTCTCTCGCACCGGATTTATTCTGTGTAACATTCAGCGGATTATCCAAATCACATATGATTGCCGGTTTCCGTGTCGGCTGGATGATTTTAAGTGGAAATAAGGCTATGGCAAAAGACTATATTGAGGGATTAAACATGCTCTCTAATATGCGTCTCTGCTCCAATGTTCCAGGCCAGTCCATCGTACAGACGGCACTTGGCGGTCACCAGAGCGTAGAAGATTATATTATGCCAGGTGGAAGAATTTATGAACAACGTGAATTTATTTACAAAGCGCTGACAGACATCCCAGGAATCAGTGCCGTAAAACCAAAGGCAGCCTTTTACATTTTCCCCAAAATTGATACGAAAAAGTTCAACATCGTGAACGATGAACAATTCGTATTAGATCTCCTTCGTGAAAAGAAAGTCCTTCTCATTCACGGTGGTGGATTTAACTGGCAGCAGCCCGACCACTTCCGTGTGGTATATTTACCGCGAATTGAGGTATTAAAAAAGGCAACAGATAGTATGGCAGACTTCTTAAATCACTATCATCAGTAATTTACTATTTAATTCATTAAGAGACAGACGCCCGGGAAGAGAACCGATACCCTATATTTGTGACTTTAGTCGCAGCGGTTTAAATGCTCGCTTTATGCGCTCGCATCTAAACCTTGCTCCGAGACCACAAATATGCCTTATTGGGAGCAGTGGCTTCGTCTGTAGTGTATCTAATGAATTAAATAGCAATTAACTCTTTTCCTAATTCTTCATCGGCATAGAGTATATTTATGTATTCGCCCAGTAATGCAGCATGAAGTGCTTCTTTTTTCTCAAGTCCAGAAGCAACTCCAATTTTACATGGAATTTTTTTCAGTTCTTCTAATGTAATGCTAATACGTCTTTTTGCAAAAGAACTGCTTACCGCTTCTCCCCGTGCATCAAAGAAGCAGGTGCAGACATCTCCTACCGCTCCTTTTTCTTCTAGTTCAATAAAGTCTTCTTCTTTTAAAGAACCGGAACGATATAGAATGGTATTCCGACTCAGATTACCTACTCCAAAGAGAGCAATCTGGCATTCTCGTGCTAATGTGAGTGCGGCAGAGATATTTCTTTCTTTTTTTAGCATCTCTGCAATCTCGGCAGAATCTACTGCGACTGGTGCTGGAATGACATAAGCTTCCCCGTGTCCTGCTCTGGCAATTGCCTGTGACAAATCATCTGCACCGACAGGAACAGATGTCTCATTCGTTTTTCCATTAATCTGCACCACTTTCACGTTATGCACGCCCAAATCAGAAACATAATTTGCAAAGCTTTTCATGGTACGCCCCCAGGCAGTTCCGATAATACTTCCGTCATTTAAATAGGAAGATAAATCTTTTGCTGCTGCTCTACAGACATCTTCCTGTACTGCAACAGGCGCATCTGAAAGCTTTGGAACGAGAAATACTTTCTCTAAATTATACTTTTTCTTTAAAGAAGCAGATAGTTCCTCGTTAGATAACACAGGATATTCCACAGTAATTTTGATATATCCCATCTCTTCTGCTTTCTTTAACATTCTACTGACAGTTGATACAGACATTCCCTCTTCCTGTGCGATAACCTTCTGATCCATATGCGATTCATAATACTTTTTAGCTACTCGAATTATTTTAATTATTTTATCATTTTTCATACTTTTCCCCCACAGCCATGCCGTATTTATCAATTTATTATAAAGTATCAACGACACTGTGTCAATCTGTACAGAATAAAAAGTGAAAATATTTGCAAAAAAATATATGTGAAAATATAAACATAAAAATATTTGCATTTTTTATTGACTTAATATTAAAATCCTGTTATACTGCAACAAGTGGGTATTTAAAGATGTTAATACTCCGGCATATGTTATGTGATTCCTATGTTTTCACATAAGAATATGTATTTATAATTGTATGTTCCTAATCAGATTTTTGCATGGCATCTCCTGTGCAGATTTGATTATTCAACATTTTCAGGAAGAGTTATCCTGAATTTCTTTCTCCCGAAGGTTCTTTCACTTCTGTTTCTATTTCTATTTCCCTACTCTACTACAGTTCCAAAAAGAAACTTCGGGTGAAAGGATTTTATTGTAAGTTGCGAAAGGTGGAAATCAACATTTGTTAATTTCCACCTTTATTTTTTTAATAGATAATTTATCAGAAAAAATATAAAAAATTTGTCTCTCTACAAAAATAGAGCGTATTTAAAACCCCAACGCCAAGGATGATGCCATGTATAGCTGCCAGATTAAGCATAAAATAATAAGCAAAAATGTATATTTCATTCATTTTTCTTTTTTACTAAATGACAGATTGTTGTCATCATTTTTTCTATATTTAAAGGTTTTGCCAGATGAGCATTCATCCCTACGGCAATGCACTTTTCAGCATCTTCCTGAAATGCATTCGCTGTCATAGCTATAATCGGTATTGTTTTTGCATCTGAACGTTCTAACGACCTGATTTTCTTCGTAGCTGTATATCCATCCATAACAGGCATCATCAGATCCATTAAAATTGCATCAAATGTTCCTGCCGGTTTCTCTTTAAATAATTTCACTGCCTGCTGTCCATCTTCCACTCGGGTAATCAACGCTCCGACATCTTCGAGAACTGTCTTCGCTATTTCCGCATTCAGCTCATTATCCTCTACAAGGAGAATTCTTGTTCCTTTTATCGTGTGAATTGCGGGTGGCTTCATGGCATTCTGATTTCCATATACCTCTTCTTTCGATGCTATGTCAAAAGAAAGATCTACCGTAAATTTTGTTCCAATGCCCTGTCTGCTTTCTACCTGAATACTTCCATCCATCAGTTCTATCATGGATTTGATAATAGAAAGTCCCAGCCCTGTTCCCTGCACCTTATTTTCTGTAGTGGTATGTTCTCTGGAAAATTCTTCATAGACATGCGGAAGATATTCTTCACTCATACCAATGCCCGTATCTTCACATGAAAAAATATAATGTATCTTTGAAGGATTCTCTGATGCGGCCTCATGTATTTCTACATAGATTGAATGTCCCTCCGGGGTATACTTTATAGCATTGCTGATAATATTCAGCATAATCTCCTGTAACTTTGTCTGATCACAGACAACATAATGATGTCTTATATCTAAATCGGCATAATACTGCAGATTCTTCTTTCTGATATCCTCTTCAAACACTGTATTTACCCTGTGAAATAATGCATCCATATCCTCAGCTTTTAATTGTAATACCGCTGTACCGCTTTCAATCCGGGCCATTTCCAAAATCTGATTGATAATCATCAGCAGAAGATTACTGGAAGACTGTATCTTTCCCAGATATTCTTTTGCCTTTTTTTCATTCTGCAGATTCTTCTCTAACAAACCGGAAAAACCCACAATTGCATTCATCGGAGTTCGGATATCATGGCTCATATTGAATAAAAATCTTGTTTTTGCCTCGCTGGCGTTTTTTGCCTGTTCAGCAGATTTTTTCAGCTCCGCTTCATATTGTCTTTCCCTGTGTTTTTTGCTGAATATCAAATAAAATACTGTAGCAACCAATAATGAGTATACATAAGAAACGACAATACACATAATCCAGTAAGAACGTGGAATCCATCCCTCTGAAGGGATAATGTCAAAATACCATGTGTTATTGGGAACTGTGCATTCTACTGTCAGAATGTTGTCCGGCATATCATCCTGACTTTCTGCCAGAATAATCCTATCGTTGCCGTCTCTGTCATAGCTCCAGATTCTGTAGCAGAAATCTGCATCACTTAAATAATCAAGATTTATTTCATCAATGAAACGATTCCAGTCAATCACCAGAATCACAAATCCCCAGAACTCCCCTTTGTCTGAATTACTATCCTGATAAACTGGATTAAAAAGCAGTGCTCCTGTTCCTCCCTGCTTTAACTGGTATGGTCCCCCAATCGTATATTTTCCGCTATCCCTTGCCACAACTGCATCCTTTTTTCGCTCATGCTCCTGTAGCATATCCAGTCCAAAGGCTCCCTCATTTTCCTGTTTCGGATAAATGTCTGTAACAATACCCTCAGGTGCCAGCTCAAATGCCTTTATCACACCATCTTCATTTGGAATCTTTTCTGCCAGTTCAGAAAACGTATTCTCATCCAGATTTTCTCCGGCACTGATATAATTTCCCAGAAGATTAGAGAGCATGATATACTGATCCAGTCTTGCCCTGACTCTTTTCTCCGTAACCTGCGCCATATATTTTCCAGTTGTCTTTTCATTCTTTTCCAGATTATGGAGTAGAAAAATACCAACAAAAAATGCTGTCAGAAAAGCAGTCAATCCAACAATATAACAATATATTTTTATCTTTTTATACGGTCCGCTGTCCTTTTTCATTCTGCTATACCTCTGTTATTCTTTACCCGATTACTGACACATCTGATTACCAGCACAGAACTTCCTGCAGATTCTGTATCTGTGGTTCAATTCCTGATGCACACCATTCAAATGTATTTTTAAAACTTCCTTCTTTTCTGAATTCCATTCAAAAATATACGCTCTGTCTGCTGCTGTATATTTTCCAACACTCTTTAGTATAGATGGTGTCATGTCATCCAGCTGCTTTTCATTCTCTGCCTGACTCATAAAAGAAATCTTATGAAGGATTTCATCCATGTAATGCAATTTACTTTTTATATCATCTCTGTATTCTTCCATATAACTTTTCCCCGGTTTATAATTATTAGCTGCCTGTCCCTAACCAATATTCTCAAAATAAAAAAAGCACTGTCTTTTCAGGCAATGCATCTTAAACGTTGTAACTGGCTGCTATTTTGCAGATCCTATAGCTTTGTGTCCCAGACTTTCGGCTGATTTGCTGACGAATCTTTTTCTTTTATTATACATTTTTTCTTGAAATAAGTCTATTGCAAATTTGTCCGTAAAATTTTTCCGTAAAAAGAAAAAAGATGGCTAACGACAACCATCTTCTCTCTGTTCTATATTATAATGATAAGAAAAAAACAGTGCTTTACTTCGCACACTCCATAATTATCGCTTCACATCTGTCATATCCAAGCTGTGAACTGTTCAGGCACAACGTGTAATTGCTGGCTTTTCCCCATTTTTGATCCGTATAAAAGTTATAATTTGTCATACGTCTTTTATCTATATCCGCTATCATTTTGACAGCTTCCTTCTCTTCTACATTATATAAGCCCATGATACGCTGTATTTTTTCCGGCATATCCCCATAAATAAATACATTCAATACATCGTTCCGGTCTTTTAGGATAAAATCTGCATTTCTTCCAATAATTACACAGGACTCTTTCTCTGCCAGTTCCAATATAACCTTTCTCTGTGCCTCATATACCATATCCTCAACGGATTTTCCTGTAATATCACGTCCGGCAAGTGCATAGGCAAATAATCCTTTTTTGGGAGATAGCTCTGCGCTTTCCTGAATATATTCTGGTGATAAACCAGACTTTTCTGCAATCTCACTAATGATATTTTTATCATAGTAAGTAATTCCAAGTTTTTTTGCGACTTCCTCCCCGATAAAGCGTCCACCGCTTCCAAATTCTCTGCTGATTGTAATAATTCTTTTTGCCATTTCCAGTTCCTCCTTAATTTAAAACATCGACCTTATTTTTTCTGATTTTCTTTAAAAATACATATCCTGCCAGACATGCAATGACTTCAGTAATCGGAAACGCCCACCAAATCAGGGAGACTCCCATCTGACCATTTCTGACAAATAAAGAAAAAACTCCTGCCAGTGGCAGAATGATAATAAGCTGTCTTAGAAGTGAAATAACCAATGATTCCATACCACCATCCAGCGCCTGATAAATTCCCTGATAAGCAACATTAATTCCCGCAAACAGAAAACTAATAGAAATCACTCTCATCGCACTGATAAAATATTCTCTTGACTGTCCTGCATTAAACAGCGTTGCAAAAGCTCCAGGGAAAATCTCTGTAATTGCAATTCCCAAAATCATTAATACAATCGTATAGAGAAGCCCATATTTGATTCCATCCTGAATTCTTTTTTTACTTCTCATTCCATAAGCAAATGCAATGATCGGGGTGATCGCATCTCGCAGACCAAACGCAAGGAAGAGAACAAACTGCTGAACTTTATAAAACAACCCATAGGCTGTCTGCGCTGACGGATTGAACTTCAAAATCAGATTCATTACATAAACCATAATAGACATCAGAGCCTGAGCAATAATTGCCGGAAGTCCGATTGCATAAATTTCTTTTATAATGCCAATATCCGGCTTCATATATTTCGCATCATGTTCAAATTCCTTATTCAATTTCATATGAAAAATTAACAGTAACACTGCGGATGCTACCTGACCAATTACCGTTGCATAAGCTGCACCTTTTACACCCATTTCAGGAAAAGGTCCTATACCATAGATCATAATAGGATCAAGAATAATATTTACAACTGCACCAACTACCTGTCCGATTGTAGAATAAAGAGAACGGCCTGTTGCCTGTAATAACTTTTCAAATAGTGAAAAGAAGATAATACCAAAAGAAATCACGCAGCATATCCTCAAATAGCTGACTCCCATCTCAAGCACTTCTGTATCTACTGTCTGCGATGAAATATATGCTTTTACTCCAAAGATACCAAATAAGAAACAAACCACATAAATAATCACACCAAGAAACAAACTGTTTCCTGCTACCTTTGCAGCTTTTTTGCTGTTTCCCTGTCCAAGTGTCCTTGCAAGAAGTGCATTGGTTCCTACACCTGTTCCGATTCCCACCGCAACCATAAGCATCTGCACCGGGAATACGAGTGTCAGTGCATTTAATGCCGCTTCACTGCCTACTCTCATATTTCCTACAAATGCACTGTCTACAATGTTATAGACCGCCTGCAATGCCATAGATAGGATCATTGGAATTCCCATCTGGATCATCAGCTTATTCACTGACATATCTTTCATCTTGTTACTTTCTGCCATTTTGTTTTAGCTCCTCTCTTTTTGCACAAAAAAAGTGTGTGCCTTGTCATATAAGCTGGACTTACGCTGACAGGCTACACACTTTTTTATGCAATATTAGTTTTTAACAAAAAAACGAGCAGCTGGTAAACTGGATTTACGCTTACTTGCTACTCGTTTGTTATAATTATATTTCCTGTTTTTTAAAAAGTCAAACAAAAATTTTTCTTCTTATTTTTCAAATGCCTTACTCTCGAATCTCATTCCCTAAAAAATACTATCACGTTTGCAGGCTATGCACTTTTGGGTGCTGAACATCTCTGTTCCAAATGCGATTATCATGCAGAGCACTGGAAACCAACAGCAGTAGAAAAGGAATATTTTGTATGACTTTATTTTATCATGAATTTCGAATATTAATTGATTTCAATTATGAAGTGTGCTAAAATGAATCTTGCAGATTAAGGCATTGTATAAAACAATGCCATTATTTATGTCTAAAGAAAAAGAAAGAGAGTATGGTATTTATGAAAGAAAAGAAAAAAATGTCGCTGGCGATGCAGATATTTATTGCTCTTGTTCTGGCTATCGCTGCCGGATTACTCCTGCAAAAGCATGCCCAGTTTGCCGAAACGTATATCAAACCGTTTGGAACAATTTTTTTGAACCTGCTTAAGTTCATTGTTGTTCCTATCGTATTATTTTCCATCATGTGCGGAATCATTTCCATGCGTGATATAAAAAAAGTTGGCGCCATTGGTTTAAAAACAGTTGTTTACTATATGTGTACTACTGCTTTTGCCATTACAATCGGACTGATCGGTGGTAATTTATTTAAGAAAATGTTCCCTGTAATTGCAACCACAGACTTATCCTACCAGGTTGGTGAGAAAACATCTTTGATGGATACTATCGTAAATATTTTCCCATCCAACTTCATCTCCCCGATGGCTGAGGCAAATATGCTACAGGTTATCGTTATGGCATTATTAATCGGTTTTGCGATTATTCTTGTTGGAGAAGAAAAAAATACCCGTATCATTACAGCATGTAACGATTTAAACGATGTATTTATGAAATGTATGGAAATGATCTTAAAGTTATCTCCTATTGGTGTGTTCTGCCTGCTTTGTCCAGTTGTTGCAGCAAACGGTGCAACCATCATTGGTTCCCTTGCGATGGTACTTTTAGCAGCCTATGTATGTTATATCGTTCATGCAGTTGTCGTTTATTCTTTCGCAGTAAAAACAATCGGTGGAATCAGCCCTCTTACTTTCTTTAAAGAAATGCTTCCGGCAATCATGTTTGCATTTTCCAGTGCTTCATCCGTCGGAACACTTCCTATTAACATGGAATGTACAGAGAAACTTGGAACTTCCAGAGAAATCGCCTCTTTTATCCTTCCACTTGGTGCAACAATCAACATGGACGGAACTGCCATTTATCAGGGTGTATGTGCGATTTTTATTGCTTCCTGCTACGGAATCCACCTTACACTGCCGCAGATGCTTACAATCATCTTTACTGCTACTTTAGCTTCAATCGGTACTGCCGGCGTTCCTGGAGCGGGAATGGTTATGCTTGCAATGGTACTTACTTCCGTTGGACTTCCTGTTGACGGAATTGCTTTAGTAGCTGGTGTAGACCGTATCTTTGATATGGGACGTACTACGGTAAATATCACTGGCGATGCTTCTTGCTGCGTTATTGTTTCAAATCTTGAGAAGAAACGCGAAGCGAGAAAGATGGCAAAATCAATGTAATAGCGAACAAAAAATAATTTAAACATCCTTAACAGACGAAAATAAAAAGAAAGCTATATAACAGATGCTTAGTATCCCTGTACTCTTAATGTCTGGTCATATTAAGAGTTTGCTCTAATGCATATCTTGTTATATGGCTTTCTTTTTATTTTTTTGTGTTAGAGCGTGTTTGAAACACGCTCTAGTACTTTTATGTTATTATCTGCCATTTATCGCTTTAAAATAAGCTTTTGATGCATGTATTGTGAACACCGTATTCAAGAATACCCCTGCATTCTTGCTACGAGATGCGCGTAAATATTCGCATAAAATCCCTTATTTTTATCTACTTATAGGCTATTCGTATAGCAAAGAGGTATATGGAATGTTTTCTGACATATTTTTTGATTTCAACGTTGCTTTTAGGAATAAAAAGCGGATTTTTCTACCATATTTTTACTTTTTGATGTTTATTTTTAAATACTCACCCCATATCTGGGATTAATTACAATATATTAATTAATATTAATTATAAAAATGCGTCTTGCACTTTCTTTTTAGATGTTGTATGCTGTAAAAAAGGTTTTTGAGGCATTTTAGAGTATTTTAGGGGCAATATACCCTTATCAAAACTTAACAGTATTGATAAAGTCTCAGAAACAACGGAAAATGGGGCTGTGAGCCTTATCAAAACTTATTATCAAAAGTGGAGGATTTTAAATGGTTTACGGATACTGCCGAGTATCAACGAAGGGACAGGCGAAGGATGGAAACAGTATAGAGGCACAGGAAGCGGCAGTAAGAGAAGCAGGTGCAGAAGAAATATACGCAGATGCATTTACAGGGACAAAAAAGCACAGACCACAGTTAGACAAGTTGCTAAAAGTGATACAGAACGGTGACAAAGTTGTAGTAACAAAGCTGGACCGAATTGCAAGGAGTGCGACACAGGGAATCGCCCTTATAGATATGATGCTTGATAAGGGCGTTACGGTGCATATTTTAAATATGGGTATTATGGATAATACACCTACCGGCAGGCTGATTCGAACGATTATGCTTGCCTTTGCTGAGTTTGAACGTGATATGATCGTTGAAAGAACGCAGGAGGGGAAAGCAATCGCAAAGCAAAAAGACGATTTTAAAGAAGGAAGGCCAAGAATCAGCAAAATAAAGATTGATCATGCGCTATCGCTTTTAGACGAGGGATATAGTTATAAGCAAGTGGAGCGAATGACTGGAATCAGTACTGCTACGCTTGCCAGAAGAAAAAGAGAACGGCTTTTGGAAGAGGATTCTTAGTTTCAATAAAGCTTTTTTCTTTCTATTATAAAAATATTACCGTGTACCATTATACCATGCACTATTATAATAGGAAGAAACGCATTTAAAGATATTTTTTATGCAAAATAGAAAGAAAACACTGTTGTCAAATTACACAAATACAATTATAAGAATTATAATATACATTTTGATGCTAAAAATTTTATCATAATGTGTCTTTAAGAAATTGGAGGAACTTATTATGGCGAATTTTGCAATCGCAGCCGACGAAAATGTCATCGCTCGCGGCAATAAACTAATAGAAGAATTACAGGAACCAGGTGAAAAAAAAGGTGTTACACTAAACCGTCTTTTTGATCTTGTGTCCACTCATCTGCAGGAAGACCAATTAAAAAGAAGCGGCGTTGATACCGAGGCATTAGATGCTTCAATCACAAATATCCGCAATTTGTTTACTGCTGCCCTCTCCGGCAAAGAAGAAATCCGAGCTGAATATGAACGCCGTATGGCAGAACTTCGTGAAAGCAAAGAAGAATTAGAAAAAAACTATAAGATACAGCTTGGTAAACTCGCTTCCGAAAAGGAAGATGCTTTGCGAAAGTATACTGATTTAAAGGAATTACAGGAAACTGCAGAGACTGCGAGAAAGGCAGCAGAAGAACAGGCTGCTTCTGCCGTAAATCTTGTAAAAGAAAAAGAGAAGACAAATATTATGCTCACGGAAAAGCTCCGTGATGCTGAACAAAAAGCTGGAAATTACGATACCTTAGAAAAAGAAAATGCTTCTTTAAAGCAAAAAGTCTCTGATTTACAATTCAAAATAAAAGATTACGAGAAAAATGAACTTCTACATATCAAAGAAATCGAACAATTAAAGAAAGAAGCACACAAAAATTCTGTCACTATCGAAAAGCTAAATACAGAGAAATACAAAGAGCATGAAACAATACAGGCACAACTCTCCGAAAAGACTAAACTTCTCTCTGAACAGGAAAAAGAACTAAATGTGTTGCATATTCAACTTGCCGAGCAATCAAAAGAATCTGAACTTATTAAAGAACGAGCTGTCATCGAAAAAGAACGGGAAATGCTCTCCAAGATAGAAGAACTTAGGAATGCACTTGACGAAGCAAAAGAAGAAAAATATAACTTACGGCTTCAGCTGACTAAGTTACAAAAATAATGTCAAGTGGGTAACAGACGCAATTCACCTCCACCTTAGGTGTCCACTGAAAAACTGATTTTGCGTACAATATATAACACGCTCTAATAGTCATATTTTATTTTGTGTTGATTTGCACACCAAAAGGACTTTTTCAGTGGCCTATCTTAAAAGTTTGAGGATAAAATTTTTTGTCCTAATAACAGCTAATCAAACTGGTTAAATAGAAACTCCAAAAATTCTTTAATCTCATCCGTCACTTTTTCTTTGTTCCATGCAAGTAAAACTTCTGTAATCAACTCATCACTATCAATTTTATAAACAAAACATTTATCTGCTAAAGGACGCATGGATGCCTTAAATTGCTTTGCCATCATAGATACAGTAGATGGTGCCAGTCCAATATGAATTGTTGCTACTTCATTTGCCTTGATTACTTCTCTTTTTGTAATATCTGCCATTGTGAGCAGACTTCCAGCTCTTATGTATAACGCTTTTCCCGCTTCTGTAAGAGTAGTATTTTTTGCACCTCGTACAAAAAGCTTTACACCAAGTTCTTCTTCTAACATTTTAATTTGATAACTAAGCGGAGGCTGTGTCATATGGAGATTTCGTGCTGCTCCACTGATTGTTCCTGCATCTACGATTGCCCGAAAATATTCTAATTGT
>NZ_ACEP01000086.1 GCF_000173975.1 Anaerobutyricum hallii DSM 3353 | reverse complement strand
GTACTTAGAAAGTGATTAAATGCTTCACCCGTTCTTTGAGCATATAAAAAATTCTCTGGCAAAATCCTATTTCCCAGCAATATCCTTCACAACTTCCCCTGCGATAATAAGCCCTGCCACAGATGGTACAAAAGCTACGCTTCCCGGAATATCGCGTCGTTCCGTACATTTATGCTCCGCTCCCGGAGGGCAGATACAATTTGTTCTGCAGCTTATGGACATATCTTCGATTGGACGTGTTGGCTTTTCTTCGGAGTAAACAACTTTCAGTTTTTTTACACCTCGCTTTTTCAGTTCGCGACGCATTACTTTTGCAAGTGGACACATTTTGGTTTTGTAAATGTCGGCTACTTGGAAGGCTGCCGGATCAAGTTTGTTGCCAGCTCCCATGCTACTGATTACCTGAGTTCCGTACTTTTGCGCCTGCATAATAATCTCGATTTTTGCGGTAACAGTATCGACTGCATCGACAACATAATCATATTCATCAAATGGAAAATCATCTGCATTTTCTGGAAGGAAAAAGCATTGGTGGACATTGACCTGTGCATCAGGATTAATGTCTAAAATACGCTCCTTCATTACTTCTACTTTGTATTTGCCAACTGTTTTTCTTGTGGCAATAATCTGACGATTTAAGTTTGTAAGACACACTTTGTCATCATCAATAAGGTCAAATGTACCGACTCCGCTTCGCGCTAATGCCTCGCAGACATAACCACCAACTCCGCCGACTCCAAAAACTGCCACACGGGAATTTTTTAATTTATCCATTGCTTCTTCCCCCAGTAAAAGCTGGGTTCTTGAAAATTGATTTAACATATATTTCTTCCTTTTCTGTGTTATTTTTAAAGATTTGCAAAATCAAGAAACAGCATATGCATCTTCTCTTCGCTGTCTACAAATTCATACTCATGTTTTGTACCCGTATAAATAAGCTTCCCATCTTCATAGGCAAGTAACTGATTCATTGGGACGTTCTTCCATTTATCACGGTCGAGAGGACGAGTTGCCATAACGATTGCTTTGTCTTTACGGCAACGGTACAGGCTGTCTTTATAATTAGTATGAATGTACATAATCTCTCCGTCAAAAATAAGCAGATTCAGCTTATTCTCTGGCGCGATTTCCAGGATAATACGATTAAGAAGCGCAAAACGTTCTTCTTTTGTCAGTGCCGCTCCCTTTTCATCCTGCGCTGCATTTACCTGATCAATAATATAGCACAAAATGCGTTCGCTGTCCGTATCTCCGTCTTCTGTTGCTACAAATGGCTCAAGTACTTCACTTTCAAATATTGTTCCATTATGCGCTAACGTCCAGGTGCGGTCATAATTATCACGCATAACAAACGGATGTGTATTTTCATAGTCCATTGTTCCCCTGGTCGCAAGACGGATATGTGCAATCATCTTGTCTGTCTCTATTTTAGCACGAAGTCTCTGCTTTAAATAATTGCTTGTCACAGCAGACTGTGGCTGCTTTTCTAAAGAAACAGCATTGCCGTAAAAAAATGCCATACCCCAACCGTGGGGATGTTCTGTTCCATCCGAAAAAAATTCTCTTAATAACTCATTTAACGGTATCTTTTTTGCAGAATCTACTCCAAACAATTCACACATTGATTTTCTTCTCTCCTCATATATTGTATTATGACCATTTTGAGCTATTTTGATTTTCTTTCGCAAGTATCTGATTATAAAATCTCTGAGATTCCAGTCATATCTAAATATCTCTAAACAGTCATATTTTGTTTTTGTCTCGCTAATACAAGTCCTTTTTCTACATAGTTTTCCTGATATTGTTTTCGAACCTGCCATGCATATCTCTTCTCTGGATCAACAAATTTCTCATATTCAAAATCTAAGATTTGTTGAACATCGTCCATTTTCAGGCCTTGATAAAACTCTTTCATCCATCCGATAACTTTTAATGCCTCATGTACGATAGACCGCGCTCTTTTTTCCGTACGGGCAATTTTTACTGTCTTTAAATCGTAATGGGCCGCATTTTTAAAATTCTGCACAGCATTTACCTGATCCTTTTTGGAAACATACCAGGATGGCATCGTTGCGAGCCACACCATTAAAAGCTGTGCAAACTTCACATCTCTCGCATCAATTCCAGCTCCTGTGAGAGGATTTAAATCAAACATACGAAGTTCGATATGATCGATTCCATTCTTCCTCAAAGATATAAGATTATTTTCTCCTGCAGGTTTTAAACGAATAGGATAATAGAGTTCTGACGGTGCTTTTAGTAAGCCATTTTTAACATACTTTTCAATAGAATTCACGTAAGAATCAATATCGCTGTAATCAAATGTCGGTGGAAATTCATTCCAGTAACCAAGTTCACTGCATCTTACAGAACTTAATCCTGTAAAAACACTTTTCCCATAGACACCTTTTTCCATAAAAGAACTGTCTACAATCGGACTGGCCGCCGTAACCGCCACTAAAATCCAGCCATATACAGCTATTTTCTGTGCCAGCTCCAAATACAATTTATTCTTATATTTCATAAAATCCGGCTCGGACTGCAGAGCAAAATCTGCTCTTAACAAATCTTCTGAAAAAGAAAAATTTACATGACTTCCCGAAAATGTCATCTTATAACGTCCGTATTTATCGGAAAGATATTCACGGTAGGCTGTTTTATGTGCATCTTTCCCATCAAACTGTGCAATTGGCACATCTTTCTCCCCGCCAATATATGGAGGATTAGAAAATGGCCACAGCAATTCTGGCTCTGGAAGTGCCTTTAACTTTTCCTGAATTCTTCTGGTATGTCCTTTTAATTCTTCAATTGCCGCCTCGATGCTTTCATTTACTCCTGTATTAATTTCGGTCTGGTTTTCACTGAAGTCTCTGACGATATGTGCATCTCCCGGAAAAGGATGTGCAGTCTGTGAAAGCATACCATCTCCTACAACACGCAGACTTTCCATCTCAATTCCAAATGCACCATCTAATAAATGTTCTCTTATATACTCATTTTCAATATGCAGCATTACATTCCTCCATACTCTTCGATGTAATCCTCCAGTGTTTTTCCGTTCTCCATTCCTTCTGCCATCTGTCTGCCTGGACTTAAAAGTTTCTCCGCCCTTCCATATAAAGGCCTGAGGAAATGTTCTTCTCAACTCAGATGCATTATATCCATTATGATAGATGGAAGTATCTTTCTCTAAAAATTCCGAAAGCTCTCCGATATTTTCCATAAGGCCAGCATGCAATGCTCCCGATGCCATAATTTCACCTACCGGCTGCTCACATACACTTCGAAACTCTACTGTCCCACGGAAAGTCAGATCTTCAAATTTAAATGACCGTAAATATTGCAAATCGGAAATCTCCGGATGGAATGTGATTTCCCGATATCTATTTCCATCGAAGTACTCCCCTTTTATCCGATCAGAGGAAAAATATTTACTAAAAACCACTGGTGGAAAATTAATATATTTCCCTTCTCTTTCTACACAGTATAAGCTCATACTCTTTATGTATCGAACAATTTCATCTGTTGTATCAAATACAACATTATACATATCAACATTATGGCGATTCAAGCCATGAAGACTGTTTCTCCAAAAGTTATCCCTGCTACATAAAATCTCCGCATTCTCTCCCCATAAAGAGTTCGCTAAAATCAATGCCTTAAACGGTTCTAACTTTGTAAATGTATTCAGCATTGGAACTACCTGCTCTTCTTCTACATCAAGCTGAATCTGACTTGCACACGAAAACAGTCCAAAATTCGGATAAGAATGAAATGGAATACTGTTGCCATACTTTTTATAAAAAGACAGGTGATGAAATAACATACGATACCGCTCACTTACTACCGGTACATTCTGATTCACTGCATAACGGGGATTAATACCCATGCCAGTCAGCATATGCCCCTCTTTACGCAGTTCCTTCTGTATATAAGTATAATACTGACAAAATCTTTTGTACAGCACATTCATATCTTCTTCTTTCCCAAAAGAAAATTCTAACGTATTATAACTGCAATCATAAGACAGACCATCTCCTGTCTTGTCATCAACTGCCAGATAAATATGTTCATTATCATCTCTGCTCACATTCAAAAAAGAAAATGTATCAATAAATCGATCTGTTGCCTGATAAATCACTTCAAAATTGACAGGTTCATTCTTCTCATTCACAATCGGCAGCTCAAACTCCAAACCAGCTAGATGGGTTCTCTTCTCGGGTGTCTTTGTCTGTAGTTTGTCTAATGAATTAAATAGTAAATTAATTATGTCTTACTATTAATTCTGCTGTTGGCTCATCAATATAGAGACTGTCTACCAGTCCTCCTTGAAGTGCCGCTGTTATAATCTTCTCTTTTTCTTTTCCCACGGCAACAACTAACTTATTTGGAATCTTTTTAATCGTTTCAAGGGAAGCCCCTACAACACGGGCATCTATTTTTTTATCAAATAGTTCCCCGTTTTGTTTTATAAAGTGGGAACAGCAGTCTCCTACTGCTCCTCTTCTGCTGAAGTCTTTATAATCATTTTCATCAATAAGTCCCATTTCATATACAATGGACGGACGTTCTAAGTTACCTACGGAATAAATTGCTGTCTGGCACACTTCCGCCATTTCAAGGATTTCATGAATCTGTGGATCTTTTTTCAAAGCTTCAACAATCGAAGATTCCGCCACCATTGCCGGCGCTGGAATCTGATAACCTGTTCCTCCAACACTGTCTACAAACCTTTTCAACACATCCAAAGCACCCGATTCGAAAATTGCTCTGGAAAATCCTCCAGTTAACTGAATCACAGATACCCCGCTTCTCTTAATCTTTGGAAGCTGCTGGGCTAATACTGCAAGTGCATGTCCCCATGTTACTCCAATGACACTATCATTTTTTATATAACGTGGGAGGTCTTCTGCTAATGCCGCACAGACATCCTGCATTAATATCTGCGAATTACCTACCAAATCTGGCACAATAATCGCCCTTTTAATCGGAAATCTGGCAATCAGTTCATTCTCCAGATTCCCATTTGCCAAAACAGAATCTTTAATTCGAACTTCTATAATCCCCATGTCCATCGCATTCTTTAAAATACGGCTTACAGAAGACTTGCTAATTCCCTCTCGTGCCGCAATTTCTAACTGGTTATAATGTAACTCATAATATAGCTTGGCAATTCGAATTGCCTGATTCATCTTCGCTGCATCCATCTTCTCTCTTCCTCCAAGCTTCTTCTCCAAATGTTGCTTTAAATTCTACTTATAATCTTAATTTAAGATTATAATTTCTCCACACAAAGAAGTCAAGGTGAGCTGATTTGATTCAGTATATCAAACAGACGAAAGTTTGGAAGGCAATAGTTTACATCTGTGACTTTAGTCGCGGCGGTTTGAATGTTCGCGGGCACGCTTACATTCAAACCTTGCTCCCAGGCCACAGATGTAAACTATTGCCTTCCAAGCTTTCTGTCTTTGCTTGCCGTAGGAATCAAATCAGATATGAATGGGATTTAAGGAATAATTAATGCTCCCTGAAAATTTTAACCTCATAATAAATTTACAAATCCCTCAATTTGAAATTCTACTAAATTTTATTCCTAATCCTTGCCAATATGACACAACAGCAGCCACAGTCAGAACTATATAATCAAAATAATCCATATCTGTGGCCTCGGAGCAAGTGTTGGATACGAGCATATAAGCGAGTATTCAATACGCTGCGACTAAAGTCACATATATGGATTATTTTGTTCGTCTGTTTCTATACTTGCCTGTCTGGCGAATTAAATTTCCGAATTCTTCTTTGAGGCGAAGTAAGCCCGGAGTGAATTTACTACGATGATCACTCCAAGTATCATCAGTAAAATAGCGATAATCAGCTGTAAGCCTTCTACTAAAAATGTTGCGGAACCAGCAGAAAATGCCTGTACGAGAGAAATGGTTCTCTCTACTAATGCGGTTCCTGTTACACAAAGCATGATAATCAGTGGTGGGAAAAGCATTTTGTTGCTTCGTCCGGTTACTTTTAAGAATACGCAAAGTGTTACTAATACTAAAGCAGATAAGAGCTGGTTTGCGGAACCAAATAATGGCCAGATATTTGCATAACCAATTCTTGTTAATACAAAGGCTGCTGCTAACGTGATGATTGTTGAGAAGTATGTATTACATAAAACTTTTCTCCATCCTTCTGCGTGTTCCATATCATCAACACTGAACAATTCCTGGAAACTCATTCGGCCAATTCGCGCTACGGCATCCAAACTTGTAAGTGCAAGCGCGGATACGCACATTGTCATGAAGCACTGCGCTACATATACTGGAATTCCAAACATTTCAAAGAATCCGGCTACACCGCTTGAGAATACCTGGAATGGTGTTCCATCTGCTGGTGTTCCGTTAGCGGACGCTGCCGCTCCTGCTACACATAAAGCGATAACTGCAAGTAAACTTTCTAATACCATTGCGCCGTAACCAACTTTTAACATATCTTTTTCATTGGATACCGTCTTTGAAGATGTTCCGGAAGATACTAAACTGTGGAAACCAGAAACTGCTCCACAAGCAACGGTTACGAATAAAATAGGGAATAAATCACCAAGCTGATCATTATGGAAGCCTGTAAATACAGGAAGATTCATTGTAGGATGCGCTACTAATAATCCAACAACAGCTCCTGCGATCATTCCAATAAACATATAGGTTGTCATCGCATCACGAGGCTGTTTTAATAACCACATTGGAAGTACTGCCGCAAAGAAAATATATACAAATGTAATATATGTCCAGCCGTCCTTTCCTAATGTAATTGGCATTGTCATACCAATAGCAAGTGCTGCTACAGTACAGATTAATCCAACAACCGTTTCCTTCCATCCTGTCAGATGCAGATGTTTATGAAGTAAACCAAAAATCATTGCAAATGCGATAAATAAAAGGGAAATTGTTCCTGCTGCTCCATTTGTTTTTGCTGCATCGGAAAGTGCAATCACACCATTGGCATCTACCGTATAAGCATTAAATGTACCTGCTACCATATCAGCGAAAGCTGCGATAACAATTAAAGTAAACAGCCAGCAGAAAATAAGAAATAACTTTCTTCCAAGTTTACCGATGTATTTTTCGATCAGAAGTCCCATGGACTTACCATCATTTTTTACACTGGCATATAATGCTCCAAAGTCGGTAACTGCTCCAAAGAAAATACCTCCAATTAATACCCACAAAAGTACTGGAAGCCATCCAAATACTGCCGCCTGAATTGCTCCTGTTACAGGGCCTGCTCCAGCAATAGATGAAAACTGATGGCTAAATACTGTCCAACCGTCAGTTGGAACATAATCCTGTCCATCTTCAAACTTATGAGCTGGTGTCTCTGCTTTTGGGTCAATTCCCCATTTTTTAGAAAGCCACCGTCCATAAAATGCATATGCAACTGTCAATAAAACAGCAGCAATTAAAACAATGACTAATGTATTCATTTTTGTCCTCTCCTTTCATGTATACAAGCCATTTCTTGTATACATGAAGTTTTATAATCCTTTTCCTTCATTTTGTCAATGTTTTTTGCGCTTTTTCTTGCATTTTTATAGGAACAAATAAATTTTAAATTCAATTCACTTCATTTCTGGATTTTCACGCAAGAAGTTCTGAACTTTTTTAAGTAAAAGATACTAGAGCGTGTTTGAAAAAAGCATTTTTCAAACACGCTCTATGGCTTCTTTTAGGAAGTCAGGCAGGAATCCTCTGTAATTCAATCGCCGATTATTTCACAAAACAAGTTTCCCATATTTAGCTGAACTATATAAAAATTTTTCAAACACACTCTAAGAAACAAATCCCGTCATTATTCCAACTTTCTTCCGCACCCATTCCATAAAACGTGCGAACTCGCTCTTTCTCACAAAAATCTCGGCATAACAATTCAATATTTCCGAAACCATCTGCCGCATATATGCCATATCATTCTCATAACACATTTTCTGTGAAAGGTATCTGTCATGTAATTCCTGAAGTCTCTCCTCCACTTCCGCAGCAGAATCAAGCCTTTTACACATCGGAAGGGACATCTGCTCTAAAGCTCCCTCCCTCATCCACCTTGTCATTTTTTTCTCGTAAGCATAATGTTCTGGAATTGTTCCCTCAAAAATCGTATTATGCGGATAGGTAAAATAATCTTCCACATAATGAAGAATCCATCCAAGTTTTAAATAAGAAAAGCTTCCGCCTCTTCCTTTTGCCTCTAACGCTTCCATCTGTTTTGTAATCTGTTCGAACGTTGCTTCCCATGTATGACCCTCCAGATAAGTATACACCAGCAGATCTGGCAGAATACTTCCAAACAATAATGCTGCTTTATGTGCTCTGTGTATATTTCCCGATAATGACTTTGTCATAACTAAATGTCCAATTTTATCCATTCATTTCTCCCCATTCACTTTCAACCTGGTATCATTTCTACATTTAAAATTAAATTCCATTCACTACCTCTCAAAACACAGTATACCATAATTATAAAAAATGGCTACAACCAAAATATGTTATTTTACTATTTAATTCATTAAGCGAACTACAGACGAAGCCATTGCCCCCAATAAGGCATATTTGTGATTTTAGTCGCTGCGGTTTAGATGTGAGCGCATAAAGCGAGCA
>NZ_ACEP01000087.1 GCF_000173975.1 Anaerobutyricum hallii DSM 3353 | reverse complement strand
ATTGTATTTCCATGATGGTAAAAAGTATAGGTTCTGCCTTTACTTACTTTTTTTGCCGCTTTTTTGCCCCATTTTTTCTTTGCACGGGCTTCATTCGACTTTTTCTTACTCATCTGGTCAATATAGGTTGCAACAGAAGAAGCAGCCTCGTTCTCATAGCATCTTCCTTTATCATTGATAATTAAAGGTGCATCTGCTAAGCGATGGAATAGTTTGGAGTTTGGATAGCCATTTCTGAAATGTAAAAATGCATCGCCGATAGCGGAAGCATTATAGGCATAATAAACATTGTTCGGCAAATCAGTAAACACAATGTAATTACCGCCATATACCATGATTTCATAAATAGCATTATCTTCATCATAAAGGATATATTCGTATCCTGGCCCGTACTTTTCCTTCACCTCATCTGGCGTATATTTTGTTGTTTTATCTGCTCTTGACGCAATAGTTGTTGCTAAAGAAAATACTGCTTCTCCCTCTATAAATTCACTGCCATCCATGTTGTCAGCATAGCCCACTTCAAGTTTTACAAGATGATCCCGAGATATCTTTTCAAGGTAATCACTGGCTCTTTGCTCATCCTCTGTCATGTCGTTCTCTGCATCTACTTTTGATTTCAGGGACTTATTCTGTTTTTTCAGCTTTTTATTTTCTTTTTGCAGTTCTTTATAATAACTTGACTCAAGTACCTTTTTCTTTGAAGCCTTACAGCCGGTAAGAGAAAATATCAATACCAGACTTATCAAAAGAACTACATATTTACTTCTTCTTCCTCTTTTCATGATGTCCTCTGATTTTCTTAATATTCTTCTTTCTGGACTACTTCGTTTTTATTTTTATAGATGGAGTGGCCAGCAACATATCCTCTTACGCTGGATAATGGATATATGTTACTGTGTCTTCCCACGATAGTTCCTGGATTTAATATAGAACCACAACCAACTTCTACATAATCTCCAAGAATTGCTCCAATCTTCTTCATATGTGTCTCAATCTTTGTATCATCTAAATGAACCTCTACTAACTTTTTGTCAGACTTTACATTAGAAGTAATAGAGCCTGCTCCCATATGGGATTTATAACCGAGAATAGAATCTCCTACATAATTATAATGAGGAACCTGTACTTTATCAAACAAAATAACATTTTTAAGTTCAGTAGAATTACCTACTACAGCTCCCTCTCCTACGATAGCGTTGCCACGGATAAAGGCACAGTGGCGAATCTCTGCATCCGGACCAATAATTGCCGGGCCATTAATATACGCTGTTGGCGCAACCATAGCAGATTTTGCTACCCACACATGTTCTTTTACTTCTTCATACTCATCTTGGGAAAGAAGCATTCCTACTTCCATAATGAAGTCATGAATCTTTGGAAGAACTTCCCACGGATAGGTGTTCTCCTCAAATAATACAGATGCGATTGTTCTGTTAAAATCCTGAAATAATTCCCTATTTTCTAATCGTTTCATTTTCTTTTCTGGCTGCAAACAGCCTCTCCTTTCTATTTATATCTATGTTACTATCTCTTTGTGACATCCTCTCCACCTGTAGAGGTGGGGCTTCCCAACCTCGGCAAGTTTGGTTCTCGTTTGATAACACTATATGCTAAGCATATGCGAGCTATCCCCGTGTGTCCCACGGAATGATTGTATACCATTCTCACACAGCCAAAAGTTTTAGCAAATAAAATCTTCTGTTCATCATTCGGGTATATTCTGAATTTATATGCTCTGTTTGCCACCATGCCTCTTCCTTTTCCGCGAAAACCCACCTGCGATACTTGACCACAATCACAAGATGATAGTATAGTAAGAATACTAAATGTGCGTTATTATCTCAATTTATTGTATCTCAATTTTTTATTATGCGACTAATGATACTATACTATATTTAGGATGCTCTATCAAGTAGGTAGCAGACGCAATTTATCTCCCAATCTCCCACCTTAGAGGTCGGAGTCTTCTTGCTGTAAGAGGATAAATTCAAGCCTGTGGAGGATTTGTATCTATAAATTCAAGCCTCCAGTTATACCTTCCAGTCTTTTCATCTTTTTCATAGTAAAAATAAGCTGAGAACTTATTGCCACGTTTACTTACGCAGCCTCTGAAGCCTACCTTTCCATGCTCTAGCAAAATCTTTACCATCTCGTAAGATACTTTTTTTCCAAGAGAGGTAATAAAACGGTCATCTTTCCAGATGGCAAACTTGCAGCCTTTTTTCCATCCTGAACAGCCAAATGCCCTTGCTGTCTCTACAACTGGAGCCCCACATTCCGGACAGATACCGGCAGGTTCCGTGTGCAAAGGTTCTAATGTAACAGGCCCGCCGAATACTTTATCATTCTTTATTTTGTCAACAGATTCAATGACAAACTGCTCTATCATTGCGAGAAAATCGTCTTTTGTAAATTTCTTTCGCTCAATATCTGACAATGTTTTTTCCAGACGGCCTGTATATTCCAGATCAAAAAGTTCTCTTGCCGGAAATGTTTCTACAAGTATTTTTCCTAAATCTGTACAGCTTAAGCTCTTGCCCTTTGCCTTAATATATCCCGCATCTTTTAACTTTTTAATGGTTTCCGCACGGGTTGCCGGTGTACCGATACTAAATCCACTCAAAATGGCCATCATCATCTGTTCTTCTTCTTTTTCCTCATATTTCTTCCCGCAGGTTTCCATAACTTTAAGAAGTGTCTTTTCCGTATGTGGTTTTGGTGGTTTTCGCTCTACTTCGTTAATTTCTGACTTTATAAGAGGCAGAACATCTCCCTTTTTCACTGCTGGAAGAATTGTTTCTTTGGCATCAATACCTTCGATTAATTTCCAGCCTGCTTCAAGCTGTACCTTTCCTTTTGCGACAAACTCTCCCGGAATATCTGTATTCTGCATTTTTATGTGAAGTACTGTATCTTCTGCAACTGCGATTGGCATAAATTGTGCTAAAAATCTGTTTTTCACAGCTTCATATACAATTCGTTCTGACTCATTTAAGCTTCCTGGCTGCATGTAGGTTGGAATAATCGCTGAGTGACTTTCTACTTTTTTACTGTCAAAAATGCGCTTTGTACTTTTAAACTGTATCATCTCTTCATAAGGGCAGCTTTTTTTATGGATATTCAGAACCTTAGCTGTTTTTTCCTTGAGGCTTTCGTCAAGGACAACACTCGCCGTTCTTGGATAAGTAATAAACTTTTTCTCATACAATTGCTGTGCCGTCTTTAATACCCTGTCAGAAGTCCACCCTTTATATTTTGAAGTTATATAGCCCTGAAGACCTGACAGATTAAAAAGATAGGGAGGGTACTCTTTCTTATTTGTTATCTTTTTGGAAACAACTTCACCATTTTTATCTTTAATCTTTTCCTGAATCTCTTTTAATTCTTCGGGATTATCGAACTTTTCCCCAGCTTTTATATAATAAATACTGTCGAACTTCTTTTTGTCTTCCGTCTGAAAAATGCCCTTTAATTTATAATATTTTGTCACTTTAAAGTCCGCAATTTCTTTATCCCTGTCATAGATTATCTTAAGTGTCGGCATCAGCACTCTTCCAACATTCAACAGACGGATATTTTTCTGGTTACGGTATTTCAAGGTAGCAACTGAAGTAAGGTTGATTCCAATAAGCCAGTCTGCAATCTGCCTGCCAAAACCTGCGTCCTGCAATGATTTCATTTCTTCATTTGGCTTTAAATTCTGTAACCCTCTGTTTACTTCCTCTGCTGTCCACTCATTTAATAAGATTCGTTCTACCGGCTTTTGTGGGGAAATGTAATTAATAATTTCATCTGCGATGATCTGCCCTTCTCTGTCATCATCCGTTGCAGAAATAATTCCCTCTACATCCGATCTTTCCATCAGGCTTTTTATAATATCCATCTGCTGGACAACACCACTATCCGGTTTATCTTTATTCTTTCCATCAGACTTTATCTTATATAAAAACTTTTCCGGAATATAGGGAAACTTCTCAATCTTCCAGCTTCGCATCTCCGGGTCATAATCTCTTGCATCATAGAGCTGCAAAAGATGGCCAAATGCCCAAGTAATTATATAATTCTGCCCTTCAAAATATCCATTCCGCCGGGAAGAAGCGGTGGCATCCGCAATGTTTTTTGCCACAGACGGTTTCTCCGCTATAATTAACTTTTTCATTGAATTCCCTTCTTTCTGGATGTATTTATGTAACGCAAACTACTATAACATAATTTTTTTATTCTGTGAACCTTAGAGCGTGTTTGAAAAATACTCTGGCGGAAATTCTTCTCTTTTCTCATTTTCAAAAAAATGATATACTATTTTCAATAACTATAGTAATTTTCAGTTATACAGCAAGTATTTTTACTGATAATCTACATTTAATCTAATCTGCATCGCTGAAAATTACTACAAATAATCTCACAATATACTCAAAAACGTATACAAAAAGGAGGATTACTTACTATGACACCAAAGCAGGAAGCATGGGCTATTCAGGCCGAGCATGTAATCAAACAGATGGAGCGCAGACACTTTAATGCTTATTACTGTTCTACAAAAGAGGAAGCTTTAACAAAAGCTTTATCCATTATTGAAAAGGGTTCTGTCATTGCAAGTGGAGGCTCAGCTACTTTAGGAGAAGTGGGTCTGCTCGATTACATAAAGAACCATTCTGAAGATTACACCTTTATTGACCGCAGTATTGCAAAAACAGAAGATGAAAAAAGACAGATTCACGCAAAGGCAATTCTGTCTGATTATTATCTTATGAGTACGAATGCATTTACCATCGACGGACAGCTTGTCAACATTGATGGGAACGGAAACCGTGTCAGTGCACTTTGCTACGGTCCAAAGCATGTGGTAATTATTACTGGTATGAATAAGTTAGTTCCTTCTGTAGATGCCGCTTACAAACGAATCCGTCAGGATGCCTGCCCGCCAAACTGTGTACGTCTTGGACTTACTAATCCATGCAGCAAGACAGGCATCTGCGGAGAATGTATGTCTGCATCCTCAATCTGTGACCTTTTCGTTACAACAAGAATGTCACGTTATCCTGATAGAATTCATGTTATCATGGTAGGAGAAGAATTAGGATATTAATTTTTTATCCATTTTTAAAAAATATTTTGCGAGGGTATGTATCAGCTTGTCAAAGTCTAATGGCTTTGCAATGTGTTCATTCATTCCAGCCTCCTTGGCAGCAATAATATCCTCGTTAAATACATTGGCAGTCATAGCAATGACTGGAACCGTTCTGGCATCCTTTCTTTTCAGCTTTCGAATCCTCTTCGTTGCTGTAAGTCCATCCATAACCGGCATCATAACATCCATCAAAATCACATCAAAACTATCACTTTCTGACTGCTCAAAAAGTTCTACCGACTCTAAACCGTTCCTGGCAACTATAATTTCTGCTCCTGCATCTTCAAGAATATACTGTGCCACTTCAAGATTTAAGTCATTATCTTCTACAAGCAATATCTTCATTCCCTCTATAGAAGTTTCTTCCTCTTCTGTCTCTGTTTCTTCGAAACAGACCGTATCAAGCTTTACAGGAAGTGTGATCGTAAAAGTACTTCCCTCTCCCTGCTTTGTCTCAAGGGTAATGGTTCCTTTCATCTTATTAATAAGATTCTTAACAATAGACATACCAAGCCCTGTCCCCTGATAACTAGAGCGATTCTCCGCATGTTCCTGTGTAAATGGCTCAAAAATATGTTCTGCGAATTCCTCACTCATTCCAATTCCTGTATCCGAAACAATAAATTCAAACTTTACATATTCTCCATCACAGGATAACTCTCTTGCCGAAACAAAAATATCTCCCCCCGGATTTGTATACTTAATCGCATTACTTATAATATTTACTAAAATAGAACGAACATAGTTCGGACTGCCACAGACGCATGGATGCTCTATCGCTCCTTCTATATCCTGCTCGATCGTAAGACTCTTTTCGGAAGCAATAATCTCCTGAACTGCCAGCGTACCATTCAAAAGTCTTATCATATCAAACGGCTCTTCCACAAGCTGAATACTTCCCGTCTCAATTTTTGACATGTCAAGAACATCATTAATCAGAGACAAAAGCTGATCGGCTGC
Source organism: Anaerobutyricum hallii DSM 3353 (assembly GCF_000173975.1). Taxonomy (GTDB): domain Bacteria; phylum Bacillota; class Clostridia; order Lachnospirales; family Lachnospiraceae; genus Anaerobutyricum; species Anaerobutyricum hallii. The sequence goes on along the minus strand of NZ_ACEP01000087.1, from coordinate 8,075 downwards.
CCCACGCATCTTTGAAAGGCATAAATCCATTTTTTCCGGATTATTAAGATGTGCCTGTGCAATATCAAGCATTCCCATCATGCCGTTAATTGGAGTTCGTATATCGTGAGACATATGGGATAAAAACTCCGATTTTGCCCGTACCGCTGCCTCTGCATCCTGTGTCTTTTTTTGCAACAGACGCTGCTGATTATTAACAAAAATCAGCAAAATCGTTATTGTAAGAGAAGTATTGGCCCACGGCATTGTATTAAAGAAACACTGCAGGAAAATCCCAATAAAAAATGGAACAATGTAAAAAACTGGCTGCCATAAAACCTTCCTTTTTTCTGCATTTTTTTCTTTATGAATTCTCCACAAACTAAGCAAAACAGAATATGCATTATAAATATTAGCTATCATCAAAATCTGTGGATACTTATAAATCCATTCTGTCCGATAAGATGCCACTATTATTATACAAAGTACATCAATTGGTATATGTATCGTAATCAAAGGTATACGCTTTTTAAACATATCCGAGCCATATATATTTTCGCTATAGCAAAGGAAAAACAACGATATAGAGGCTACAGAAAAGATAAAAGCCGCATCTAATATAAACAGGACATTCCTCCCTGCAGTCTGCTTAAATAGTATTCCAAACACATCCGATAAATCACAGACACAGACGGCAATCAGCAATTGCAGAATCCACCTTTCTGATTTGCCAAATCCCGGTGTCCTGCTAAGCACATATACCAGAATATTATTAATCAGCATCATAAAAATAACGGTATATATATAACTTATATTCCATGCTTCCATTTTGATTACCCCTTCGAATTATAAATATTTATTCATAACTTTATGTAATACTTTCATTAATTCTTGTTTTTTACAAGCATATTTATGATAGCATATATTGGATCAATTTTCTATATAAAATGTTTTTCTTTAACAATTTCCACTTATTTTCAATCATTTATGACACATAGCATAATGATTAGGGGCTATCTGTACTTTTCATCTGTATGCCACTGCATCAGAAGATACATTTACTTAATATGCACATCCTCGCCAAATGCGTATTTTGGAATCAAAATCATATGAAGAATACTGAAGGCATAGAATAAATTCTAACTTTGTTCCAACATCCAAAGTCAGCTCTCAAAGAAAGAAAAGACCCTATATCAGTGATAGAGTCACTGATATAGGGTCTTTTCTTTCTTTGGGAACGTCTACCTTGCCTGCGGCAATTAGAATTTATCCCCCTGATAGATTGGATATTTTTCTGTAAGAGACTTAACGATTGCTTCTGCCTCTTCCAGTTTATGGTCGATGATCGTAAGCTTAATTGCCTCTGCAATCTGTACCATATCGTCTTCTTTTAATCCTCTAGATGTAACAGCAGGTGTTCCAAGACGAAGACCACTTGTTACGAATGGAGACTGTGGGTCATTAGGTACTGTATTCTTGTTACATGTGATATGTACGGAATCTAATAATTTTTCCATGTCTTTTCCTGTAAGTCCCATCTTACGAAGGTCTACAAGCATCAGATGGTTATCTGTTCCGCCAGATACAATATCAAATCCTCTTTCGATTAATGCATCTGCTAATACAGAAGCATTCTTTACAATCTGTTTCTGGTATTCTTTAAATTCTGGTGTTAATGCTTCTTTTAAACATACAGCTTTCGCTGCGATTACATGCATTAAAGGACCACCCTGGATTCCTGGGAAGATAGCTTTGTTGAAGTTATATTTCTTATTCACTTCATCGCTTGATAAAATCATACCACCTCTTGGTCCACGAAGTGTCTTATGAGTTGTTGTTGTTGTAACGTGTGCGTATGGGATTGGGCTCTCATGAAGACCTGCAGCTACTAAACCTGCGATATGAGCCATATCTACCATTAATACTGCTCCAACTTCATCTGCGATCTCACGCATTCTCTTGAAGTCAATCTTTCTTGCGTATGCACTTGCACCGGCAATAATCATCTTTGGATGACATTCTAAAGCGATTTCTCTTACTTTATCATAGTCGATAACACCTTCGTCATTTACACCATAAGGTACGCAGTGATAATTCTTACCAGACATATTTACAGGACTTCCGTGTGTTAAATGTCCGCCATGGTCAAGGTTCATTCCCATGTAAGTATCTCCCAGATTCATTACTGCGAAAAATACTGCCATGTTTGCCTGTGCGCCGGAATGAGGCTGAATATTAACATATTCACAGCCAAATAATTCTTTTGCTCTTTCGATTGCCAGATTCTCTACAACGTCTACATACTGACATCCACCATAATAACGTTTTCCTGGATATCCTTCTGCGTATTTATTTGTAAGGTGGCTTCCCATTGCTGCCATTACTGCTTCGGATACTAAATTTTCTGAGGCAATCAGCTCCAGATTATTTCTCTGTCTTCCAAGCTCGTCCTCCATTGCTTTTGCAACTTCTGGATCAAAATCCTTCACATAATCAAAACTAAACATTTCTATTCCTCCGTTTTCTATACTGCATCTTCTAAAACAGATATGCATATGGAGATTATAGCATACTGATAAAATACAAGCAATGATTAAATCCTATCGTATTGTAGGCTTTTTAGTTAAAAATATAAAGTTCCTCCGTACGTTTACAATTCTTCCCTGTATTTTTTTGCATTACATAGAAAACTTTTATCTTAATTTGCGTGAGCATTCTCGTACATTAAAAAAATACTTTTTACAAGATATATTTTCCAATTTGCGGGAAATTACTTTTTATTTTTTTAACTCACTCTTAAAATATACGAAATACCTTTTCAATGATTCTATCTTTTTTCATAAATATTGCAAAAAATCATAACACCTGAATGACTTCTCTCACATTAGATACACCAATTACCTGAATCTTCTGACAAATGTTATCTCCAAGTACTTCGGCATTCGTTTTTGGCATAATACATCTGGTAAATCCCATCTTAATCGCTTCGGCAAGTCTCTGCTCTACATGACTGACACCACGAACTTCTCCAGTAAGACCTACCTCACCAAAAATCAATGTTCCCTCATGAACAGGAAGATTGCGATAACTTGATACAACTGCACAGATGATTCCAAGGTCAATTGCCGGTTCTCCAAGTTTCATTCCTCCGGCAAGATTAACATAGGCATCGCAGCCTCCAAGCTGCATTCCTGCCTTTTTCTCAAGAACTGCCAGTAAGAGATTTACTCTGTTAAAATCAATTCCAACCGTAGTACGTCTTGGCATATTAAAACTTGTCGGAGAGACTAATGCCTGAATCTCGATTAACAGTGGTCTAGTTCCCTCCATTGAACAGACAACCACGGAACCTGACGCATCCGTCGGTCTGCCATCAAGCATTACTTTGGATGGATTCTCCACTTCGACGAGTCCCTGCTCTTTCATCTCAAATACACCAATCTCATTCGTCGAGCCAAAACGATTCTTTACGCCTCGAAGGATTCGGTAAATCGCCGTCTGGTCCCCCTCGAAGTAAAGAACGGTGTCCACCATATGCTCCAATGTTTTCGGTCCGGCAACGACACCTTCTTTTGTAACATGACCAACTAAAAATACAGCGATTCCCTCTACTTTTGCAAGCTGCATCAGCACAGAAGTAACCTCTCGCACCTGACTGACACTTCCCGCTGCAGAAGTAATTTCTTCGCTGTACATTGTCTGTACAGAATCCACTACAACCATATCCGGTTTTGCTTCTCTTACCGCTTCTGCCGCCGCATTAATATCTGTCTCGCAAAGAAGAAAAACATTTTGCTTAAATCCGCCAAGCCTCTGTGCACGCATCTTAATTTGTTTTAAAGATTCCTCTCCTGAAACATAAACAACCTTTTTCCCACTGTTTGCCTGATAACGGCAAATCTGCAGGAGTAGAGTAGACTTTCCAATTCCCGGATCACCACCTACTAACGTAAGCGACCCCTTTACAATTCCCCCACCAAGAACCCGGTCAAGTTCTGGAATTCCGGAGCTTGACCGATCTTCCTCTTCCATAGATACTTCAAATAATCCTGTAAGCTCCTGACGAGGCAGATTATCTCCTCTCTTTCCAGTCCCTTTAGACACCGGACTTACCTTCTCCTCTGTCATCGTATTCCACTGATGACAACCGGGACACTGTCCCATCCATTTGGGTGTTTCGTAACCACATTCTTTGCAAAAAAATACGGTCTTTGCCTTTGATTTTGCCATAGATAATTCCTTTCCAATTTTAATAAACAGAAGCCAAAAGCTTTCGCCCCCAAATCTTCTCTCCACGAATTTAATTCACCCCGGACAGCCAAAAACAGAACCCTTACAATGAAATAATCCATTTCTGTGGTCTCGGAGCAAGTGTTGGATGCGAGCGCGAAAGCAAGCATTCAACACGCCGCAACTAAAGTCACAGAAATGGATTATTTCATTGTAAGGGTTCGTCTGTCATTCCAACGAATAAAATTTGTCCACCATCTATTTTACTATTTGGACTTTTGCTGTTTCTCCTGCATCTAATTCGATGCTGAAACTGATTTTTCCGCTGAGACTGGATTTGAGCTTGCCAATATTAGTATCGTTAACATATACTTTGTATTCCTTTTCAGGTTCTACTTCAAGAGTAATCTGTAAGTCATCCGCTGCCTCTGTCTCAAACACAATCTGGCGTTCTGTTTCTTTGTAACCATGTACAGCAGAACCTGGTACAGATTCATATACAACACCGCCATTTTTCTCTAAGCGGGTAATCTCCTGAAATGTTTTTACTTTATATGTATCGCCCTCAAATGAAAAATCATCAAGCTTTGTCTTTTGTGTGAGACTATAATCTCCAAAGCTTAAACTTCCATTCTCTTCTGCTTTTAATAATTCTTTTACGTTAGCCATTGTTATATCCTCCGTATTTATATCTGTCAAGTTACCGTTATTATACAAGAAAACGGGAAATTTTTCTACAAAAAACACATAATTATTAAAAATTATTTTACAAAATTTCTATTGCAGATTATCTAGAGTGTGTTTGTTGTATTTTTCTACTTTTTCTTCTTTTCTGCTTTCTTAACAACTGGCTTTCCATCGTTAATATCGAGAAGAATTCTGTCATTGTTTTTAATGTGGCCTTCGAGGTATTCATCTGCCAGAAAATCTTCCAATTCATTCTGGATAGCACGACGAAGCGGTCTTGCTCCATACTGTGGATCATATCCTTTTTCAAGGACATAGTCTGCTACTTTATCAGAGAATTCCAAAGTGAAGCCTGGATTTTTTGAAAGTCTGTCAGAAAGTTCTTTTAACAGCAATTCTACAATCTTCCTCTGTTCTGGTTTTTCTAATGTATGGAATACCATGATACCATCCACACGGTTGATAAATTCTGGTTTAAAGATCTGCTTCACTTCTTCCATTACATGGGACTTCATACGCTCATGATCTTCCTTTGCACTTCTTTCTGTAATAAAACCAAGATTCTTCGGTGCCATGATTCGCTGTGCTCCGGCATTGGAAGTCATAATGATAACAGTATTTTTGAAGTCTGCCTTTCTTCCATTCGAATCGGTAATCTGTCCATCATCAAGTACCTGAAGTAAAATGTTAAATACATCGCCATGTGCTTTTTCAATCTCGTCAAATAAAATAACGCTATATGGATGGCGGCGTACCTGCTCGGAAAGCTGTCCACCTTCTTCATATCCCACATATCCTGGAGGAGAACCAATGAGTTTGGATACGCTATGTTTTTCCATATACTCGGACATATCAACACGGATCATCGCATTTTCATCGCCAAATAATGCCTCAGCAAGTGCTTTGGAAAGTTCGGTCTTTCCTACACCAGTTGGTCCTAAGAACATAAAAGAACCAATTGGCCTTTTCGGATCTTTTAACCCAACACGGCCACGTTTGATTGCTTTTGCAACCATCTTTACTGCCTCATCCTGCCCGATTACTCTTTTCTTTAACGTATCCTCAAGACCAAGCAGACGCTGTGATTCGCTCTGGCTGATACGAGTTACCGGAATCTTTGTCCAGGAAGAAACAACCTCTGCTACATCATTCTCTGTAACATTAACACGGCTGACTGCTTTTTTCTGCTCCCAGACTTTTCTTTGTTCTTCGAGTTTTTCCAGTACTGTTTTCTGCTTTGTATTATTCATTTTGGCCTTGCGCAGATTGCCCTCCGCAAGTGCCTCTTCTTTTCGCTTTCCATATTTATCAAACTGTTCTTCTAATGCCCGCATTTCATCAGACATTGTGTATAAGCCGACTCTCTTTTTAGAAGCAGCCTCATCCATAACATCAATCGCTTTATCTGGAAGAAAACGGTCACTGATATATCGTTCTGATAATTCTACGGCTGCCTGAATTGCTCCGGCAGTATAATGAACATGATGATGCTGTTCGTACTTTTCCTTTAAGCCATTAAGAATTGCAACTGCCTCTTCCTTCGTTGGCTCTTCTACGGCAACTGGCTGAAAACGTCTTTCAAAAGCGGCATCTTTTTCAATATATTTTCGATATTCCTCACGAGTTGTCGCACCGATTAACTGAATCTCTCCTCTGGCAAGAAATGGCTTCATAATATTAGAAGCATCAATCGCGCCTTCTGCTCCTCCTGCTCCAATCATCGTGTGAATCTCGTCAACAAATAAAAGAATATCCCCTCTGGAAATCACTTCTTGAAGGAGTTTTTTAATTCTCTCCTCAAATTCTCCTCTGTATTTAGAACCTGCAATCATTCCTGGAAGATCTAATGTCATTACCTTTTTGTCCCAAAGCATTTCTGGCACTTCTCCACGCACGATCCACTGTGCAAGCCCCTCTACGATTGCTGTTTTTCCGACTCCCGGCTCACCGACAAGACAGGGACTATTCTTTGTACGGCGGCTTAAAATCTGAATCATTCGCTCAATTTCCTGGCTTCTTCCAACAATCGGATCTAACTTCCCTTCTTTTACCCTCTCTGTCAGATCCACACAATATGCTGCGACCATAGAATTCTTTTTTTCGCCTTCTTTGGTGCAGTAAGTGACTGGAATTCTTTCTGTGCTCTCGTTGAATCTACCCCTGTCGCAACTAAAACATCTACATAAATTTTCTTTAGATTAATATTCATGCCTTTCATCAAACGAAGCGCAATACAATCTTTTTCTTTGATGATCGCAAGTAAAATATGTTCTGTCCCTATCTGCTGTGCATGCATGCGAATTGCTTCTTCTTCGCTTGTCAAAAGAACATGTTCTGCTTTAGGACTGTATCCGAGAAACGTCTGATTCGCATTATCTCCTAATGCTGCTGATTCTCCCAATACTGCCTCTAAAAAATTCTCATAGTTAAGACCATTCTCATAAAGTACTCGTCCAGAAAGAGAATCTGGCTGTGCTAAAAGTCCCAGAATAAGATGTTCGGTTCCTATATATTTCTGGTGGCATGAAGCTGCATCTTGCGCTGCTTTCTCCAATGCCTGGGAAGCATAGTTATTATATTCTGTTCTCATTCCTATCCTCGCTTTCTATTCTTCCTCTTCTATCATAAGAAATGTGTCATACATTTCCTCTACTAACTGTTTCATCTCATCTTTTGTAATCTCTTTGCAGATTGCCTGTGCTACAATCATCTGCATGTATCCATTCACCTTCATCATCTCTTCTGATTTGTCACTAATCTGTACAGAAATGACTGCTCCCTTTCTTCGATCAAGCTTCAGATAGCCTTCTTGGCGCAGCATGGCGTATGCCTTATTCACCGTATGCATATTCACACCAAGTTCTCCTGCTAAGCCACGCACAGAAGGAAGGGAATCCCCCTCATGGAGCTGTTCCTGCGCGATCTGCATGACAATCTGATTGCGAAGCTGTATGTAGATTGCCTCCGGGCTGTTAAAATCAAGTTTTATTCTCATATTTATCATCCCATTCTTTTAAGATATCTTCTGTGTTATATAGACTATATCATATAGCGCAAAAAATCAAGTCCATAAACAAAAAAACGTACAAAATGTATCCTTATCTGACAGTAAAATACATCTTATACGTTTTCTCTCTTTTGATTTTTTAAACATGCTTTAAAATGTATAAAAAAATACT
>NZ_ACEP01000088.1 GCF_000173975.1 Anaerobutyricum hallii DSM 3353 | reverse complement strand
TCCAGGGATTCTTGCTTCGACCATACCAGTTATTATTACACCTTTTTCTCTGTATCTCCACAAGCGTTACTTCGATGAATTCTTCATCTACTATATTTATTCTTATCAATCAAAAATTCTTGTAATATCCTGATACCGATTAATCACTCGATAAATCTCTACAAACTCATTGCTCATTTTATAAATAATCACATAATCTTCCCATATTGCATATTTATAGTCTGTTCGGAAACTGACTCGTTTTGAAAGATCTGCTCCCATTCCTGGAAACATATGTAGGTTTTCGAATTTGCCATAAATTTCTTTTATGGTCTTTATAGCATATTCTTCGTTATCTTCAGCAATGTAATCCTTAATATTTTTCAAATCTTTTGCAACAATTGGATTAATTCGCAGCTTTAGCATCTTACTCCTCCACAAGTGTCTTCAACTCGTCTAAATCCAGCCATCCTTTGCCATCTTTCACTGCTTCTTCGGCTTCCTGAAGTTTCATTAGAAGTTTTTTCTCTGCGCGCTCACGCTCATAATCTTCAATATCTATAACTACAAAACGTCCTCTGCCATTCTTAGTCAGATATACCGGTTCTCCTTTGTGGCATTTTTTCAAAACTTCATTATAATTTCTCAAATCAGATACTGGTAAAATACTTGCCATATTCCTTCAGCTCCTTCCTTTGACCTCATACTTTTTCTGTTACTTTTATTATACACAAAAAGCTGTAAAATTCAACGTAATTTTTTACAGCTTAAATTGTATCTTTTTCAAAAACAGAAAACTGGCTAAGCGTTTAATTCCTTCTTAAACTTGCGGATATATTCTTTTGCCACATCCAGATTATAATTATTTTCTTCCATAAGTTCAATGAAATGTGTTCCGACAATGCAGCCATCAATCGTATCTTTTAATCCGGCTACGTCTTCTGCTGTGCGGATTCCGAATCCCATCATGACCGGAATCTTAGATACAGCTTTTACATTTTCCAGATACTTTCTTACGTTTTTATGGAAATGTGCTGCCTGTCCGGTTACACCCATAGAGGATACGCAATAGACATAGCCTCTTGCATTTTCTAAGATCATTGGGATTCTGTCTGCGGATACTGGTGCGACAAGCTGAATGAGGATTGGTGCATTTTCTGTGTTGTCGAGTGCTTCTACTAATTCGAACTGTTCTTCTTTTGGAAGGTCTGGGATGATAAGACCGTCTACGCCGACTTCGGCACATTTCCTGGCAAATGCATCTACGCCGTAGTAAAGGATAGTGTTATAGTACATCATAAATACGAGTGGCACATCGCAGTCTTTTCTTACCTCTTCTACCGCTGCAAATACACCTTTTAAGTTTGTTCCTTTACAGATGGAACGATAGGATGCATCCTGGATAACCGGACCGTCTGCGGTTGGATCGGAAAATGGAATTCCTAACTCGATAATATCAATTCCTGCTTCTGCCTGTGCTTTGATTAAGGCTTTTGTGCCTTCCATATCCGGCAGACCGGCAGTCATATATGTCACAAATGCTTTTTCATTTTTATTTTGTAATTCTTCCATTCTTTTTTCAATGCGGTTCATTTTTCTATCCTCCTCTTTTATTTATCTTTAAAATACTCTGCAATCGTATGTACGTCCTTGTCTCCACGTCCGGAAAGGTTTACAACCATAATCTGGTCTTCTGTCATTGTTTTTGCCTTTTTAAATGCGTATGCTAATGCATGGGCGCTCTCGATTGCCGGGATGATTCCTTCTTCGCGGCAAAGCTCTCTTAATGCCTGCATTGCCTCGTCGTCTGTGATAGAAACGTAGGTTGCTCTTCCGCTATCGTGCAGGTAAGCATGTTCCGGTCCAACCCCCGGATAATCAAGCCCAGCGGAGATGGAGCTTGCAATCTGGATATTTCCATCCTCGTTCTGAAGCAGGTAGGAGCGCATTCCATGAAGTACACCTGCTTTTCCTGAGGCAAATGCACTGGCATGTTTTCCTGTCTCTATTCCGAATCCCGCTGCTTCTACACCAATTAATTCTACGTCTTTTTCATCAATGAATTCTGCAAACATTCCGATGGAGTTGGAACCGCCGCCTACGCAGGCAAGTACGCAGTCTGGAAGTCTTCCTTCTTTTTCAAGAATCTGTTTCTTTGTCTCTACGCTGATAACTTTCTGGAATTCCTTTACCATCTGTGGATATGGATGAGGGCCTACCGCAGAACCGATAATATAGAAAGTATCTTCTGCATTTTTCGCCCATGTACGAATCGCCTCGTTTGTGGCATCTTTTAAAGTACGGCTTCCACTCTTTACACATTCTACCTTTGTTCCAAGCATTTCCATACGGAATACGTTTAATGCCTGGCGTTCCATATCTTCTTCGCCCATAAATACGGTACATTCCATATCAAACAGTGCTGCTCCTGTCGCAGTAGCCACACCATGCTGGCCTGCTCCTGTTTCTGCGATGACTTTCTTTTTGCCCATTCGTTTTGCTAAAAGAATCTGTCCGATCACATTATTGATTTTGTGTGCACCGGTATGATTCAAGTCCTCACGTTTTAAATAAATCTTTGTGCCGTATTTTTTAGAAAGCTTCTCTGCGAAGTAAAGAGGAGTCTCTCTTCCGACATATTCTTTTAAATAGTAGTTATATTCCTCGATAAATTTCGGATCATTAATTGCCTCATTATATGCTGTCTCTAATTCTGCTAATACACTCATCAGAGATTCTGCTACATATTGTCCACCGTATTCACCATATTTTTTATTCTGCATAATAAAATCCTTTCATCAATCATGTACCATTGTTACTATTGTTCTTATTTTTTCTGGATCCTTTCCGTGGAAAGTTCCATCTTCACTTGTTTTTTCTACCGCGGAACTTAAATCAATTACGTCTGGAGCCACTTGTGAAATTGCCCTTTTTACATTCGTTTCATCAATTCCTCCTGCAAGAAAAATCATTTTTTTGTTTTTTTTATGAGAAACATCTTTCGATGCATCTGTCTTTTGTCTTTGTCTGATATTATCAAGCAGACTCCAGTCAAATGTTTTCCCACTTCCAGGTGTCTTGCTGTCAAATACATAGCCTTTTATTTTGTCTTTTGCTTCGTATTCATTCAGTTTGTCTAAATCAGACACATTAAATGCTCTTAAAATCGGAAGCTTGCATTGTTTATATACATCTTCAGTAACCGTTCCATGAATTTGAATATAATCAAATCCAGCTTTTTCAATTTGCCTTATCTGCTCTGTTGTCGGTGAGACAACGACTGCCACTGTCCGAATTTTTTTATCTACTTTTTCAAGCAAATGTTCCGCCTGCTCTATTGATATATTTCGGTTGCTTTTTGGAAAAAATAAAACAAATCCGATATAATCCGGCAGATAAGTGTTGACTGCCTTAATATCTGCCTCACAGGTCATTCCACATATTTTAATTTTGGTATGGCTATTTATTAGCTCTTTATCCATCTTACAAACTCTCTATCATTCCTCTTTAATCAGCTTGATTTTTATTCTTTTTTGACAGATTACAAATTCTGTTATCAGATTTGTTCTTCACTGCCTTATATTTTATTCTCTTACTTTTCGTTATATAGGTTCTTCCATTCTGTTGCAAGTTCTCTTGGATGTTCCGATAGCATAAATGCACCACCAATCAAGAGCGCATCTACTTTACATTCCTTTAAAAATGCAATATGCTCGTTCGTTGTCACACCACTTTCCGAAACAAATACCGTTCCTTCCGGCACCATCGGGCGAAGTCTCTTTGTATTTTCAAGGGAAATGGTAAAGTCTTTTAAATTGCGGTTATTTACACCGATGATTTTCGGCTGGATTTTTAATGCCCGCCCCATTTCTTCTTCATCATGTGTTTCTACTAATACGTCCATCCCCAGCTCCGTTGCCAGCTTATAATATTCTGCCATCTGCTCATCGCTAAGAATCGCCGCAATAAGCAGGATACAGTCCGCTCCAATCACCTTTGCCTCATAGATCTGATATGGATCGATAATGAAGTCTTTTCGTATCATCGGCAATGGAGAAATATTTCTGATTTCTTTAAAATAATCGGTGTTTCCGAGGAAATGGTCTTCCTCTGTCAGGCAGGAAATGGCATCGACTGATATGTTATATTCATCAATTCTGTCCATAAGTTCCATCGTCATCTCGATTTTTCCCATGCTGGGAGATGCCTTTTTAAACTCTCCGATAATGGATAATCCCGGCTTTGCTAACGCTTCATAAAAGGAAATGCTTTTTCTTTCTGAAACAAGGGCAAGTTCTTTCATTTGCTCCTCGCTAGTGCGGGCTTTATGCTCTTTTAAGCGTTTTTTCTTGTCTTCTACAATTACATCTAAAATCATCGTTTTTTTGTCACCTCTTTTTTAAACACGCTTTAGAAAAATTCTCTATTATTTTTATTATGGTTGATTATTACAATTCCAGAAAGTTCTCTATCATCTTTTTTCCATGATCTGTATAAATAGATTCTGGATGGAACTGAATTCCTATCAATGGATATTCTTTATGCTGCATCGCCATGATTTCTCCATCTTCTGTTCTTGCTAATATTTCAAAAACGTCTGGCAGTGTTTTTTCGTCTACAGCAAGGGAATGATATCTTGCCACATGAACCGGGCTTGGGATTCCCTCAAAAACGCTCTTTCCATCGTGTTCGATTAACGACTGTTTTCCATGCATCAGTTCTTTTGCATGAATGATTTTTGCTCCAAATGCAGCTCCGATGCTCTGATGTCCCAGGCAGATGCCAAGGATTGGTTTTTTCGTGTAAAAATGTTTTACTACGTCCATACAAATTCCGGCTTCTTTCGGACTTTTCGGTCCCGGTGAAAGAACGATTCTGTTCGGATTTAACTGCTCGATTTCTTCGATTGTAATTTTATCATTTCGAACGACTTTAATATCTTTTTCAAAGATTCCCATGTACTGATACAGATTATAAGTAAAGGAATCGTAATTATCAATTAGTAATATCATAAGGTTTCCTCCTGAAATAGAGTATTTCTCAAACACGCTCTAATACGCTGCACATCTTTCTTCCGACTCAAATCCTCAAGGTACCAGAACCTTCGCAAGAGCCCTTGCTTTATTGCAGCACTCGTTGTACTCGCTTTCTGGGTTACTGTCTGCCACGATACCTGCTCCTGCCTGAATGTAAACTTTATCGGCTTTTTTAATCATTGTTCGAATCGTAATACAAAAATCCATGTCTCCGTTAAAATCAATGTAACCAATTGCTCCTCCGTAAAGTCCTCTTCTTACAGATTCCAGTTCATCGATAATTTCCATCGCGCGAACCTTTGGCGCACCACTTAATGTACCTGCCGGAAGAAAGGCATTTACAAGGTCAAGTGGATGATATTCGCCTTTTTTTCTTCCTTCTACCAGCGAAACGATGTGCATAACATGGGAATATTTCTGAATATGCATGAAGTCTCTTACCTTTACCGTTCCAAACTCTGCGATTCGTCCCATGTCATTTCTTGCGAGATCAACAAGCATAACGTGTTCTGCTTTTTCTTTCGGGTCTTTCATCAGACCTTCTGCAAACTTCTGGTCTTCTGCATCATCTTTTCCACGAGGTCTTGTTCCGGCAATCGGACAGGTCAGTACTTTGTTGTCTTTTTGCTTTACGATCATTTCCGGAGAACTTCCGATAATTTCAAATTCTTCAAAGTTGAAATAATACATATATGGGGAAGGATTAATTTCTCTAAGTTCCTTATATAAATCAAAACCTTTCTGCTTCGTCTCAATCGTCCATCTCTGGGAAAGTACCGTCTGGAATACATGTCCATCTATAATATACTGTTTAATCTTATTTACTTTTTCACTATATTCTTCTAAAGTATCTGACTGCTTTATAATCTTTCCATCCGGCTGAAACTCTGACTTCTCATCTTTCCGAATATTTGCAAACGCTTCCTTCACCATTTCTTCACAGCGGAACATCGCTTTTTTCCTTCCTGCTTCTGTATCATCTTCCACAACAACCGCTGTCATTGTCTCTGCAAAATGGTCAATAGATAAAAACTCTGTCACAAGCATCAATGAAATCGTACTGATTCCAATCTCATCTGGATTATTATCCGGCAGCTCCTCTTTATACCTTACAAAATCATAGCCAAGACCACCAACAAGACCGCCTGTAAACGCAAGCTGCTCATCATCCTTACGAATCTCGAAATCACTATAATATCCTTTCAAAAGATCTACGGGATTGCCGCTAAGCTCCTTTGTTGTTCCATCCTCCTTCTCAATAACCAGCCCATTTTCTTTACTCTTAATGACTTCCTCTGGATTCTTTCCCATAAAGACGTAACGTCCGTTATTCTTATCATAACTTTCCAGAAGAAATCCCTTTTTCTTTCCTACAAAACTTTGATAAATCTGTACTGCTGTCTCATCAATAAGACTGACTGTCTTACTATATGCTCTTCTTATTCGTTTCATTTGTACCCCCTTCTTTTCTGTAGGCTGCTTTATATTTTTATGTTGTGGAAGCTTTTTGTGGCATTAAAAAAGTCCCTGACGTTCATAAAAAACATCAGGGACGAAATATTCCGCGGTACCACCCTTATTAATCACTTAAAATTATTCTTTAAAAATCTTTTTCTACCTTTCCACTCTCTAAACTTCAAAGTAAAACTAAAATCTTCTGGAACAATTCTATGTCATTCTCTCTAAATCCGATACGGATCAGATGATTCTTCAAATCCTATACAGCCACCAAATATAAACTATATCTGATTATTCTATAGTATCTATAAACGATTCTATAAAACAAGCTATGCTGTACTGTTCTTACAATCTCTGTCGATATCCTACCCCTGTAACGCGAGGACGCGGCATCAGCTACTGTTAATTCACCTTGCATCTCCCAAATCCATTCCCTTTTCCCTCACATATCGGCTTCCACCTAATCCGACTCTCTGGTATGCTGTGGATAAAAGGTACTACTTTTGTTCAACGATTTTCCTACAGTCTTAATATGTTTTACAGTATAGCAACTTTTACGCTTTATGTCAATAAATTATTTTAAATTAGTGAGGAGGTGGGAATAAACAGACGAAGCCACAGCCCCTATGCTATGCAAAAATGCTTCATTTCGCTGCGTCCAAACTGCTCAACCGCAATTTGGACTTGTTCTAAGGCGCATTTTTACATAGCATAGGGGCTGTGGCTTCTGTTTTTTCTAAACCCTACAAATTCTTTCCGATTCTATGTATTCCATCCCCACAAATTAGGGGTGATAGATTTGAGGAAGTGAATTGGAGCATTATCTCTTGGGGAGCGTCTACCTTGCCTGCGGCAAACCAGAATTCCCTACCCTCTTATTGTAGTTAAAAGTGCATCACACACACCTTCTATACTATATTCCCCGCTTCCAGCAGTAAGGAAAATGCTATCTCCCTTTTTGTAAGATACGCTCTCACCATTGCTGGTGATGGTTCCTTCGCCGTCTAAAACGAGAATGCTCAAGAAGGATTTTTCCGAAACAGTTCCCTCAAGTTTGTTAAAGGTTGTTCCATCGAGGTTCAGTTTGTCTACTGTAAAGTAGTCGCAGTCAGCGATATGTGGATAATGACTGTCATCCTTTTTCGCTGGTGCACAGTTCGTTACAGCAACGGCTTTCTCGATGTGGAGTTCTCTCTTCTTTCCGTCCTTTCCAACTCTGCCATAATCGTATACACGATAAGTTACGTTGGAGTTCTGCTGGATTTCTGCGATGATGAGTCCTTTACCGATGGCATGAATTGTTCCAGCTTCGATAAAAAATACATCTCCTTTATGAACAGGTACTTTATTCAGTACTTCAAGAAGAGTGTCTTCTTCGATTCTTTTTGTAAATTCATCTTTGCTGATTTCTCTGTTAAATCCGTGGTAGAGGCAGGCTCCTTCTTCTGCATCCACTACATACCACATCTCGGTTTTGCCATATTGCCCTTCATTTTTTAAGGCGTACTCGTTATCTGGATGTACCTGGATAGAAAGGTTGTCCTGTGCATCGATGAATTTTGTTAAAATAGGAAAGTCCTCAAAACGCTCGCAGTTTGTTCCGAGTACTTTCTTTCCGTGTTCCTCAATATACTGTCTTAATGTCTTGCCAGCATCTTCGCCATTGGCAACAAAGCTTGGACCGTCTGGATGACAGGATAATTCCCATGTCTCTGCTAATCGGTCGCCTGTCATTTCTTTTCCGTAGTTGTCTACGAGTTTATGTCCGCCCCAGATGTAATCTTTTCCGCTTGGTTTTAATTTTAAAATTGCCATTTTCGTCTCCTTTTAGCAAAAGTATGTTCATATTTTCTGAATCGTTTCAGTCAGAATCATTATAATACTTCCATCGTAAAATGTTAAGGTCAAAAGGTATTTTGTCCCTAACTTGATGTCACTGATATTTACTTTTTAAACGCTCTTTTTAACACGTCAAAAAAGCTTAAGGAGCGAACCATATGGTCAGATGGAACATAATTTCTTACCGCACGAAGAAGTTCTTTTGGTTTCTTTGCTGCAAAGGTAAAGGTTCCGCTTTTTTTTGTCTGAATGGCGAAGCGAGGAATATATTTGCCCTTAAACATAACAGATGCTATGACATAATCAACCTCTTCCCATGGAATCTGGATATAGTCATTCATCTTTTTTTCGTTATAATATTCGAAACCTCTGTCGCCAATCATAATTTTTCCGTAATTATTCATTCCGTGAAAGGAAGTGGCATCCATAACCAGATCCACTTTAGTATTGAGTGATTGTGCCATTATGCATCCTCCTTTGTATACATAACACAGCAAGGGCTGTGCAAAAATATCGGAAATATTTTTGTCACAGCCCCCTTTGTATTGCTTATTCCGCTTTAATTAAACTTAAATTACAGAATACCTACTACATGTCCTAAGATACCTACTACAAACAATGCAAGGATGATTACGATAGGAGAAACTTTCTTCTTGAGTAACCACATACATAACAGTGTCAGTAATAATGGCATAAGACCTGGAATTAAGGAATTTAAGTTGTCCTGTAAAGTTGTAACCTTTGTAGGCTCTAAAGCCATTCCGGAAGCATACTGGGAAATTGCTGTCTTAATACCTTCTGCTCCTGCTGGAAGGCTGTTCCAGTCAATGTAAGCACCATCACTTAATTTTACTTTTGATACAACTGGAATAAAGTTGATACTTACCCAGCGTTCGATCAGCGAACCAAGTACGAACATACCAAGAATAGAAGCAATCTTTGTTACTTTCTGTAAAAGTCCACCGGAAAGGTCTTCAGAAATCTTGCTACCAGCCCGGTAACCAAATTCCTGTGTATACCACATAAATGCCCAACGGATTACGTTCCATAATACGAAGAACAAGATTGGTCCTAAGATGCTTCCGCCCATAGCGAGGGATGCACCTAATGCACCAAGCATTGGACGAGCAGTAAACCAGAATACTGGATCACCAACACCGGCTAAAGGTCCCATCATACCTACTTTTACACCCTGAATAGCTGCGTCATCTACTTGAGCACCGTTAGCTTTCTCTTCCTCTAAGGCAAGAGTTACACCAAGTACTGGAGAAGCTACATATGGATGTGTGTTGAAGAACTCAAGGTGTCTCTTTAAAGCTGCCTTCTGATCTTCTTTGTTTGTGTACAGTTTCTTAATCGCCGGAATCATGGCGAAACACCATCCACCGTTCTGCATACGTTCATAGTTCCATGAACCCTGAAGGAAAGTAGAGCGGAGTGCAACAGATCGACGATCTTGTTTTGATAAAGTAATTTTTTCTTCTGCCATTTCTATACCCTCCTTACTTCTTAATAATCATTTAAAATGTCATCGAGTGGATCACCAACGTTTCCACCGCCACCGTTTCCGTTTCCACCTTTTTCAGATAAGTTGATGTAGATGAAAGCGATTGCAAGAGCGATTGCACCAAGAGCGATCAGTGTAAGGTCTGAAATAGCTGCCAGACAGAAACCAATTGCGAAGAATGGCCAAACTTCTTTTGTTGCGATCATGTTGATAACCATTGCATAACCAACAGCTACTACCATACCACCACCGATGGACATACCATCTGTTAACCATGCAGGCATAGACTGTAAGAAGTTCTGTACTGTTTCAGTAGGGATTGCAAGAAGACATGCTGCAGGGATTGCAATACGAAGTCCCTGTAAGCAGATGGCAATGATGTGCCACATTTCTACACCTCTGAAATTAACCTTCTCAGCTTCAGCATCCATACGGTGAACACATGCTACAGAAAGAGTACGAACAACCATTGTTAAGAATAAACCTGCTACAGCAAGAGGGATAGCTACAGCAATCGCTGTACTTACACCTTTTACTCCCTGTCCACCAAGAACAAGGATAATAGCAGATGCAACAGATGCTAAAGCAGCATCCGGTGCTACAGCAGCTCCGATATTAGCCCATCCAAGAGCGATCATCTGAAGACTACCACCAAGAACAATACCTGCCTCGAGATTGCCTGTTACCAGACCAATCAATGTACATGCTACCAAAGGCTGATGGAACTGGAATTCATCAACAACACCTTCGATACCAGCGAGAAAGGCAACTATAACAACTAAAATCATTGAAATAATTGACATGACTTTTCCTCCTAATATTAATTGCTAAATACTATTTTGCTAATTCAGCTTTTGCTTTTTTAAGAATCTCATCCATGTTATCCTGAGAATCACTTGGAACTTTACGAACGTCAAACTTAACGCCTAACTTCTTAAGTTCTTCGAATGTCTCGATATCTTTTTCATCTAAAGATAATACTTTGCTGACTGCTACCTTGCCAACAGAGTGAGCCATAGAACCAATGTTAAGTTCCTTAATATCTACTCCACCTTTGATTGCTGCAAGAGCATCCTGAGGTGTTTCAAATAATAATAATGCCTTTGTGTTTCCAAAACGGGTATCTTTTGATACCTGAATCATCTTGCTGATTGGAACTACGTTCGCTTTTACCCCTGGAGGCGCTGCTTCACGAATCATGCTCTTACGAAGGTCATCGTGTGCTACACCGTCAGATACAACGATAATTCTGTTTGGTCCTGTAGTCTTTGTCCATGCTGTTGCTACCTGTCCATGGAGCAGACGGGAGTCGATACGTGCAAGCACATATTTAATCTTTCCATCTCCTACTACGGTTCCTTCTGGTAATGCTCCCCTTGGCTGTCCATCGGAAGTAGCTGCTACCTTTTTCTCTTCCTTTGGCTCTAAGCTTTCTGGGTAAATCTTAACGCCTTCTTTTGCACTTCCGGAAATCTGAACAGCAAGTTCATGTGCTGTATCCATCATCATACGGGAAGCGTAAGCGTCAATGAGCATTGGCAGGTTAAGACCAGCAACAATTGCCCATGTATCCTCGTGACCAGCGATCAGGCCATTAGCCTGATTAAATGGAGTACCTCCCCATAAATCAACGAGAATTAACACCTGTTCCGGGTCTTCGAAAGATGCAACTGCTTCTTCCATTTTCTTTCTCACATCATCCGGTCCTTCGTTAGGCTGCAGTGTTACGGCTGCCACGTTTGGCTGTTCACCAAAAATCATGGAAGCTGACTGCTGGATACCGGTCGCAAAATTGCCATGTGTTGCGAGAATAATTCCTACCATGTTAACTTCACATCCTTTCCTCTCCTGTTAGAAATTATTAGTTACTCTATCTCAATATTTGAAACAGCTTTTGTCTAAAAACCTCATCTGGAAGATTCTTTTCCATCTGAAGTTTTTTGATACTTTCCTCTACTTCCGGATCTGCCATCGTCCGATAAAATGTATTAAAAAGCATCGGTTTTTCTTTGAGCATCTCTGAGGATACTGCGAATAAAAATGCACAGCTTACTTTAGAATCATCCCACAAAATCGGATGATTCATTCTTCCAATGACAAGTCTTGTATTCTGAACCATTGCCGGATTTCCATGTGGCAGGGCAATGTGGTTTAAACTTGTGGAAGACATCTCCTCTCTTTCGAGAACAGACTGCAAATATTTTTCTGTTACAAAATCTTCTTCTAAAAGTGGCTGTACCATCGCTTTTACTGCGGATTCCATATTCTTTTCTTCAATTGGAAGAATAATTGCTTCTAATATATTTAATTCCAATAAATGGTTTACCTGAATTTCTTTAATTCCTTCCTTAATCTTTTGCATCTCACGCTCCGGAAGGGCCATTGAAATGTAGATAATCGGAAAATCAGCTTTGAGAATGCGCTCGGTTGTCACAATGTAGTCGCAATCTGGATTCTTAAGCTGCTTAAATTCCTGCAGGGAATACATTCCCGTGACTTCCACACCAACAAGCTTTCTCTCGATTTTAGAGCGGATAATTCTGGCCGCTGCCGCACCGAAATGACAGACAATAATAATTTTCGTCTTCTCACCCGCATCCTTCATTCGCTCTATCGCCGCCTGAAAATGAATGGCTAAATAAATAAGATCATTCTCTTTCATAGACAGATTATAGATATCTGCTATGTAATCTGCCGCAATGGCCGCCATCTCGAATCCAAAAGGATACTGACGTTTCATGGACTTTAACATATATTCATCTGTCTCAACATCCAAATGATTTCCACGAAGAATCGTCGTATAAATATGAGAAGATAACCCCTCAATCAAATCTTCGTCCTCGCTGAAATCTGCACTGAGTCTCTCGCTGATTCCTTTAAGAATCTCCTTAATCGGATGCCGCATCTTATCCATAATCTGATCCTGACAGGCGATTTTTTGTTTACGTAGCGATAACAGTAATGTATACATATATCGCAGTTCTTCTTTAGAATCCGGCAGACGAAATTCCTGACACCATCCAAGTATCCATTCATACAATCCGTCAAATTCCTGCGTATTAATAAAATCTTCCTGTACCGCAACCGGCTTTTCTGTATTCTCACTGTCTGCATGACGCGTGAGAAACAAAATATAAAGGAAAAGCTGCTGCAAGGATTCATCAGTAAGCTGAAACCATTCCAGCCTCTGCAATGCCTGAATTGCTCCTCTTGTCCTCAACATCTGTTCCTTTGTAAAATAATGAAACAGTGGAAAATGGAGACTATCAAACTGCTCCAAAGCTACGATGTAATCCTCTCCGAATAAATATGGAAAAAGTATCTTTACAAATACCTCTCTTCTCTTATTCTGGGATGCTGCATAGCGGATACCATAATGCCGCTGTGCCTGAATATCTTCCGGATACTTTTTCATGATTGCCGCTAAATGCTTCTCTGCGTAAGACTTGCTTACTAAAAGCTCATCTGCAATTTCCTGTATGGTAAGGAAATTATCATGTAGTACCAGAAGTAAGAGGAATCTTCTCTCAAATTCCATCTCAAAGCGAGGGATGCTCACACTCATCACTTCCGCAAACTTCTCATGCCCCTTTACAAGTATTTGATTACTCGAAACAAACTGGACATCCACTCCGAATTCTTTCAGTGTCTCGGACAACTCCTTTAACTGATTCTTCAAAGTCTTTACAGATACTCCCAGATACTCTGACATAGCCTTAAGTTCGACAACTTCATAATCTCTTAAGTACTCTATCATCTTCATATCTCGTCTTGTGAATCTCATGTTTACGAACCACTCCTCACTCACCAAAAATTCTATCAAATTCTTCAAAAATGTAAAACTCATAGTTTGACTTATTTTTGAACAAAAGATGTGCTTAACTTAAGATTTTATTTCATTTTACTTGCGATTTCAATATGTGAAAGGGTATTTTTTTGAAAAAAATGTCAACTTTGTACTGTTATTTTCTATCTACTGGAATTTTATCTATTTTTTTCTTGTCGTCTCTTAAATGCTAATACGATTGCAATAGAAAGTGCTGTTCCTGCCATCACACAAAGAAAATATAATGACATATAGTTCGTAGCTTTAAATAAAGCCACAACTAAGCCCCCATGTGGCACAGCCGAAGTCACGCCGCACACAGCAGCCGCCGCTCCAGTAAGTGCAGAACCTGCAACAACTGCCGGAAGAACGTGTCCGGGGTCAGAAGCTGCAAAAGGTATCGCCCCCTCGCTGATTCCTATGATTCCCATAAATATAGTATATATTCCTGCACTCTTTTCCTCAGGTGTGAACTTATCTTTTCCAACAACTGCTGCGATTCCCATAGAGAGCGGAGCCACTGCAATGGAAGTAGATACAATCCCCATAATCTGAAGATTTCCCTGTGCAATTGAAGTCACACCAAAGAAAAAGGCGACCTTATTAATCGGACCTCCCATATCTATGCCAACCATCGCACCAAGCACAATACCAAGCACAACTGCACTGGAAGGATTCTTCGCAAGTTCCACAAGCAAACTGTTTAACAGATCCGTTATCAGTGTAACTGGCTTTCCAAGCACAAATATAAACAAAGCGGATACTACTGCGACACCGGTCAGCGGAATAATAAATATTGGCATCATCGGCTTAAACTCCTTAGCAAGATTCCAGCTGTTCATCCATTTCACAAGATAACCAACAAGATAGCCGACAATAATACAACCGATAAATCCCGTTCCTCCCTCCGTTCCAAGAATCTCTCCATCTGTTGCCACCATCGCCCCGATCATCGCCGGAGCAAGGGTTGCCCTTCCTGCAATGGAAAAAGCAATAAAGCCTGACAAAATTGGATACATCAGCGTAAAGGCAAGATTACCGATAGCATGAATCTTATTCCATAAACCAATATAGACAACCGTTCCATCTGCAGAAGTCTGTGCCCCCATTGATACCGACAGCGATACTAACATCCCTCCCACAACAACAAATGGTATCATATAGGAGGCTCCATTCATAAGCTGTCCTATAATATCAATATCTGAAAGATCTTTGGGCTCTTTCTCCTGTTTTTTTCTTTTTTGTTTTTACTATCTTATTCTTATTATTTTTATCACTTTGTTTTGCTTTATTGTTCCCAGCTATTGACTGTTCATTTTCCAATTCTTGCCTATAGCCTTTTCCGACTATCTTTTCAGTTTTCTGATTTTCTTGCGTATTTTCAACTATTCTACTTCTATTTATCGCATTTTGGTACGTTATATTTTGTTTTACCGCATCTCCATTTTTTTCTCTGTTTTCAATATTTTTATCTTCTGTATTTTCAGCATTTTTATCTTTTGCATTTTTATTTTGAAAATTCTCTATATTTCCAGAGTTTTCATTTCTGTTTTGATTATTCTCATTTTGAAAAGAAGCCCCTCCCATAATGAAACTATCTTGTTCTAACCGCTCAAAAACACCCTGTGTATTCTTTAATAACGGTTTGATTCTTGTTTTTAAAACCCACTTGCCATAAAATCTCTCTGGCTCCTCAATTACTACATCCGCGGCTATGATTACATAATCCGCTTTTGCAATCTCCCGTTTGGTCAGCTTATTTTCCGTCCCCTGCGAGCCTTGTGTTTCTACTTTCACCTCATAGCCCAGTCTCTCACATTCCTTTTCTATGCGGGCTGCTGCCATATAGGTATGTGCGATTCCGGTAGGGCACTTGGTAACTCCAATTATTTTCATATCTTTCCTCTATAATTGCTCTTTGAACATTATTCTTAAAATATTCCAAAATCATTCCAATTCATTCTTTACATACTGATAAACTGCCTCTGTGCTCCTGCAATTACGAAAATCGGCAATAAACTTCTCATCCACAAGTTTTCTGGCAAGCCTGGACAAAAACACCAGATATTTTTCCTGTCCCTTCTCTTCTGGTGCGATAATCGCAAATGCAATATCTACTTTTTTGTCATCAAATGACTCCCACTCTATAGGATATCGAAATCGGACAATAAATAACTGTACTTCATCAATTTCTTTTATAATTGCATGAGGAATGGCAATCCCCTCACCACATCCTGTCGAATCCCACTCTTCTCTCTTCCAGAATGCTTTCTCTAACTGTGTCGCATCTAACATAGTCTGTTTTGCGCAAAGTCTGCTTATCGTTCTTATTGCTTCCTTTTTTGTACCAGAAACTGCTACGATATTGTCAAATATTTTTTCCTTTTTTACTAGCATATCCAATTACTGCTCTCCCTTATTTCCAGTCTTATTTTCCAGAGTATATTTGAAAATGCAAAAAGTAATCCACCTATCTCAATTGCAAAAAAATTTTCAAACACACTCTGATTTTCATTTTTTACCATCAGTCGCAATACTTATTGATAACACAGCTCTCTTCTATATTCTATTTTCCCTATTCTACTGTCTTTATTGTACCAAAAGAAAAACAACGGTAAAACACTTTCTTTTTCCGTTTTTATTCCTTTCTATACGTCTTTCAACCGTCATTTTTTGTTTCTTTTTCAGGACAATTAGCCATTTTGCTTATAATAATTGTTCTCCTGTCGATGCAATAAGAATTCATTTATTCACAATGCCAAGAAAAGACGTAAAAAAACGGTTATTCTTGTCAAACTCATGCATAGACAATCCGGGGTAAAATTGGTATACTAGAGTCAAGATGAGTGATACGATTTCATCTCGTCTCAACTATTCAATTAAATTATCCAATAGAGCAGTCACTCCTCCTCCTTCAATGTGGCTGCTCGCAAGAACACCGTTTCCAATCAGCCATCAGAACGGTGTTTTTTTGCGTCTGTGTTGCCACTTCTGTATATTATATCTTTTTGGCATGTCTTTGGATTTTTCTTCATATGATTGTAAAAAGATTTAAGATAGGGATTTTATAATGAGGGATTACATTGAATTACGTGCTATTGAGGTCGGGAAATACATTATTGACTCGAAGGCTACGGTGAGGAAGACGGCTACAAAGTTTGGAGTTAGTAAATCGACGGTACATAAGGATTTAACGGAGAGGCTGCCGCAGATTGACCATCATCTGGCGGATGAGGTTCGTGATATTTTAGATATTAATAAGTCGGAGAGACATATCCGGGGTGGTATGGCTACGAGACAGAAGTATTTGCTTCTTCATCGGGTAAACTAAAAAAAATGGCTTGTCTGAATTGTTATAAAATATCTCTGAAATAAAAATCAAGAAAAAAACTCCTGTTTGTTTCAGAAACATCGAAAAAGATGAATAGGAAACAAACAGAAGTTTTTATTTTCCCTGGTTTTCCATTTGTTGTTGTAGTCGTTCAAGCTGTTCTCCTACTATGTCAAAATGCCGCTGCATTGCGAAGCTTCCTGCTACAAAGTCTTTGGCCACTAAGGAATCGTAAATATTCCAGTGGGCACGTCTTAACGCATCTGCCTGCCTTTGGTTTGCCATAATACGAACACGAAAATCTGCGATAAACTGATTTATTAATTCTGCGATCATCGATGTGTATAACACAATCATGCGGTTATGGGAAGCTTCTATGAGCTTGTTATGAAATTGCATATCAAGCTTACCGCTTTCTTTTGGATTCTCAATTTCATCCATCTTGATTAAAATCTGATGCATTTCTTCGATTTCTTCTTCTGTCGCATTTTTAATCGCAAGACGTAATGCTACTGTCTCATATCCCATACGAATATCATATACTTCTGTATATTTGATTTGCTGAAGCGACATAACCATGTTCATGAACTTTACCATATAGTCCTGTGGCTCACAGCGGAGATAGTTTCCACTTCCCTGCCTACATTCAAGAAGTCCGTTAATCTCTAACATGTGCATTACTTCACGGATGGAATTACGACTTACATCTAATTTCTCTGCGATTTCTCTTTCTGGCAGAATCTTGTCATTTATTTTTAATTCACCGGATAAAATCTGCTCAGAAAAATAGTCGAATACATACTGATATGTCTTTTGATTTTTCATTTTGTAAGTTTTAAAATCTGTGAATTCATTCATTTTCTCGCCACCTCCCTGTCATATTTTTATCATTCTGTATATCTAAATGTCTATTTTATAAGATTCTTGCTCTTTTTGCAAGTGAAAAACTTTAACACGACACGATAAAAAAATGGCGGGCCCACTGCTCATTTGCAGGCCCGCCTACAAAATGTGAAAAATGAATTTCACATTAAGCAAACATATTTTGGCTCGAGATTTATTTGAATCTTTTCAAATAAACTTTATTATTCCGGTTTTTTTACCATAACGGAAACGCCATCCGGAATAATTGAAATATGGGCATCTTTTCCCTTTTCTTTTATGGCCATTTCCAAAGCTTCGTTTACATCATTTGCAACGGCAAAGCCCATCTCCTGTGCCATTTTGCGATGCTCTTCGCACATGACATAGATAACTTTATGCTGCATTAAGATACGACACTGTATCTGATATTCCCACTGGTCTGGTTTTGTCTGGTCCTGTGGAACTTTTAAGATTTCTGCCATGAGGTCTGCCGGACTGGAGCAGTTTTTCAGCGCTTCATAGAAGCCTTCTCCTCCATGTCCGTCCCCACAATTGGAAACCATAATAAGAATACCATCATCTTTTGCTGCCGCTTCTGCTGCAGTCATTCCTTTTACGGACTGATACATATTCTGGTCAAGTGGATATCCGCCGTTGGTAGAAATAGCGATGTCTGCGGCTTTTTTAGGAACTACCTGGCAATAATCCTGCAAGAACTTACATCCTGCGGCATGGGCTTCAATTGCATCGCCCGCAACGGCGTGTACCACTTTCTTGTCTGCATCAATAATGACGTTAACAATATATTTCTGATGCGCCATTTTACTGGCAGCGATCATATCTTTATGAATCGGATTTCCCTCTAAGATTCCTGTTCTGCTGTATGGAGAATCAATGAACTTGGAGCAGTGATTTCCGAGTACCGTTACTTTGCTAGATACTCCTGGAAGGATGCTCTTTCTTCCTCCTGAGAAGCCTGCAAAGAAATGGGTTTCTATAAATCCTTCGCTTACGAGAAGGTCTGCATTTGCAGCGATTTTGTTAATTAAAAGAGGAGCTCCTGATGGAAGTGTACCGATGTTTGCCATTGCATCCATGTCCTGACTGTCATGAATCGCAATACACTCATTATCTACGATTTCCTCGCCAAACTTACCAACTAACTCTTCTCTTGTTGTTGCTCTGTGGAATCCCGTTGCAATCAAAAGGGTGATCTTTGCATCTGGATTGCCTTCTCTTATTTCTTTCAGCATAAATGGAATAATATGCTTACTTGGAACAGGTCTTGTGTGGTCAGAACAAATAATTACTACATTTTCTTTTCCTTTTGCAAGCTCTGAAAGCTTTGGAGAACCAATTGGATGCGCCATTGCCTCGAGAACGATTTCGTCTTCTGTCTTATCGCTCTTTGGCATGGACTCGATGGACGAGGATAAAACCTCGTAGTCCATCGAATCATCTATGTGCAGCATCATACCTGTGGTTGAAAAAGGTAATTTCATATCCATGCTGCTCAACTCCTTAACTATTTAACACCCATCCATCCAGAGATAACCATCATCTGTACTTCAGAAGTTCCTTCATAGATTTCTGTAATCTTAGCGTCACGCATCATTCTCTCGATTGGATAATCTTTTGTATATCCATATCCACCATATAACTGTAAGCAGCGTGTTGTTACATCCATAGCGTTTCTAGCTGCTACTAATTTAGCCATAGCTGCTTTGTGTGAGAATGGTTCGTGATCATCTTTTGCACATGCTGCCTGATAAACAAGAAGCTTAGCTGCTTCTGTCTGTGCACGCATCTGAGCCATTTCAAACTGTGTATTCTGGAACTGAGAAATTCTTCTTCCAAACTGTTTTCTCTCAGTGATATATTTTGTTGTTTCTTCTAATGCACCTTCTGCAATACCAAGTGCCTGTGCTGCGATACCAACACGACCGCCATCTAATGTCATCATTGCATATTTGAAACCTTTGCCAAGTTCACCAACAAGGTTTTCTTTAGGAACGATACAGTCTTCAAAAATAAGTTCGCATGTAGAGGATGCGCGGATACCTAATTTATCTTCATGTTTTCCGATAGAGAATCCTTTGTATCCTTTTTCTACGATAAATGCGGAGATACCTTTTGTTCCCTGAGATTTATCTGTCATAGCAAGTACGAAGAATACATCTGCTACACCTGCGTTTGTGATAAAGATCTTAGATCCATTTAATACCCAGTGGTCACCAGCATCTACTGCAACTGTCTGCTGTCCGGATGCATCTGTACCAGCGTTAGGTTCTGTTAATGCGAAAGCACCAATCCATTCACCAGAACATAACTTAGGAAGATATTTCTGTTTCTGTTCTTCGGAACCAAACTGATAAATAGGTGTTGCACATAAGGAAGTATGTGCAGAAAGGATAACACCTGTAGATGCACAGTATTTACTTAATTCTTCTACTGTCTGGATATATGCTAATGTATCCATTCCAGCTCCGCCGTACTCTTCTGGGAAAGGAATTCCCATCAGTCCCATTTCTGCCATCATTTTGACATTTTTCATTGGGAATTCTTCTGTTCTGTCGATTTCAGCAGCTAAAGGTTTTACTTCGTTTACTGCAAAATCATGCACCATTTCTAATATATCCTGATGTTCCTCGTCCTGTCTAAAATTCATAACTATTTCCTCCTGTCACGGTCGTTATTATTTCGTTGCTTTGAATTTAAAATAATGAATTTAAAATAATGAATTTAAAATGTTGAATTTAAAATAAAACCACAACAATATATAATATTGTTCACTTGTTTTACCTGTCATCGATTTTTCAAGCATTTTCCGCTCTGAAAAATCGACTGCAATTACTTTTTCTTTGTTATCATGTTACGTTTTTGTTGATATTTTTTTAACAAATTTACCTGTGACTCAATTCACAACAATCTTACCTGACGGCTATTTCATTTTATATCGTACTGGAAATCTCTGCAGGATTGATATATTGCTTTTATGTGTTTAGATCTGACCCTCCGGCTTGAGAGGGCCAGATAATTACAAACTTGGTAATACTATTTTTATACTTTGTCTTTCTTTATTCTATACTTTGCGTTTCTCTCAACCATTTTCTAAAGATTGGTTCATTATGCTCTTAAACTTAATTTATATTTTTAAGCTTTCTCTGCTTTAAATGCTTCTGTTAATGCTGGAACTACTTCATTTAAGTTTCCAACGATTCCGTAGTCTGCTACATCAAAGATTGGAGCATCTGGATCTTTATTAATTGCTACGATTGTATCGGAACCAGAGATACCTGCTACGTGCTGGATAGCACCGGAAATACCGATTGCAAAATATAACTTCGGAGCAACTGTCTTACCTGACTGTCCTACCTGATGTGCATGCGGCATCCAGCCTGCATCTACTACTGCACGGCTGCATCCAACAGTTGCGCCAAGTACGTCGGCAAGATCCTGTAATAACTGGAAGTTTTCCTGAGAACCAACTCCACGTCCACCGGAAACAATAATCTCTGCTTCTTCAAGGTTGATAGATTCAGCAACTTCTTTTACTCTCTCTATGAGGGTTGTACGAATTTCATCTGCAGCTACCGTAATCTCTTCTTTTACGATCTCACCTGTTTTTGCTTCATCGTAAGCACCTTTTTTAAATACTGCCGGACGAACAGTACCCATCTGAGGTCGGTTTTCTGGACACATGATTGTTGCCATCAGGTTTCCACCAAATGTAGGACGTGTCCATGCAACATTTCCTGTCTCTTCATCAATTGCGATTGCTGTACAGTCTGCCGTAAGACCTGTTTTTAATCTACAAGAAACTCTAGGTCCTAAATCACGACCATTGTTTGTAGCACCAATCATCAATGTTTCTGGTTTATATTTTTCTACTAATGCAACAAGTGCTTTTGCAAAAGCATCTGTTGTATAGTATTCATATTCTGGTCCATCAACGATAATTGCGGAATCTGCACCATAGCAGATGGCATCTTTTGCAACACCCTCAATGTCTTTACCAATAACAACTGCGATCAATTCACAGCCTTTTTCCTGTGCAAGTGGTTTTGCTGCGTTGATTAATTCAAAACCAACATTTTTTGGCTTACCACATTCTGTTTCAATAAAAACCCAAATATTTTTATAATCTGCAAGATTCATTATTCAGTCCTCCTTACAAAATTTTTGCGTCGTAAATTAATTTAACAACCTCTTTTGCTGCATCTTCTGCTTCCATACCTTCAAGTTTTACACCATTCTTTTCTGTTACTGGTGTATATGTTTTCTTTACTTTTGTTGGAGAACCACTTAAACCGCAACGCTCCAGGCTGATTGCAGGAATATCTTCTTCTGTAAGAACAGGAATCTCTTTTTTCTTTGCAGCCATTTTACTCTTGATGGTTGGATATCTAGGTTCGTAAGGAAGTCTGACTACTGTAACTACTGCTGGAAGCTGTGTAGAAATCATATCGTAACCTTCGTCACATTCACGTTTTACCTGAATATCTCCGTCTTTTTCAATGATGTCTAATGCGTATGTAATCTGTGGAAGTCCAAGATGTTCTGCGATTTCCGGTCCAACCTGTGCGGTATCACCATCAACTGCCTGTTTACCACAGAGAATTAAATCAAATTTTAATCCTTCTTTTTCCTCTACTGCCTTGATTGCTTCAGAGAGGATATAGCTTGTTGCTAATGTATCCGATCCGCCGAACTTTCTGCTGGAAATAAGATATCCTGCGTCAGCTCCTACAGAAAGACAGGTTTTAATTGCTTCTTTAGCCTGTTCTGGTCCCATGGAAATAACAACTACTTTGCCGCCTAATTTTTCTTTTAAGCGGACACCTACTTCCTGTGCATAGGTATCAAAAGGATTTACAATACTTGGAACTCCCTTTCTTACCAGTGTATGTGTAACTGGATCTACCTTAATCTCATTAGTATCAGGTACTTGTTTGATACAAACACAAATATTCATTCTTCTTCCTCCTTAATATTACAGACGGTAGCAAACTTTGCCTGGATTTAAAATCATCTTAGGGTCAAATACTCTCTTGATGCCTTCCATAATCGCCATGTTTGTTTCTCCAACAGAATCAACAAGATATTTTACTTTACCTGAGCCGATTCCATGTTCACCGGAAACAAGACCGCCGCAATTTGTTGCTTCTTTATAAATAATGTCAAAGAATTTATCTACTCTCTTCTTGAACTCTTCTTCTTCCAGATCATTGGAACACTGGTAAATATGAAGGTTTCCATCTCCGGCATGTCCGAAGGATTTGATAACAAGACCACATTCTTCTCCGGTCTTATTTACAAATGTAAGGTATTCTGCAATCTTATTAACAGGTACAACTACGTCACACTCGTCAAGAAGCTTTGTTTCTTCCATGATAGCCTCTAAGAAAGAAGAACGTGCTGCCCATGCATCTTTCATCTTAGCAGATGTATCAGCTACTAATACATCAATTGCTCCTGCTTCTAATACAAGCTCTGCAGCCTGCTCGATCAATGCGTCTACTTCATCTTCACTGTTACCATCTAATGTGACAAGAAGATATGCACCAATCTGAACTCCTTCTAATTCCTGTGGGAATACGGACTTTCCAATGTAACGCTCGGAAGCAAGTACGATTTCTCTTTCCATGAACTCGATTGCCTGTGGGTTCATGTGAGCCATCTTAAATTTAGGTACAGTTGCAAGTGCTGTCTCTAAGTCTTCGTAAGGAATAATTAAAGATGCAACAGCCTTTGGTGCTGGGATAATCTTTAATGTTAATTCTGTGATGATACCGAGTGTTCCTTCAGAACCAATCATAAGGTTTAATAAGGAATATCCTGAAGATGTTTTGGAAACAGTTGCTCCAAGATGTGTAATCTCACCAGTTGGTAATACAACAGTCATTGCTCTTACGTAATCACGTGTTGCTCCATATTTAACAGCTCTCATACCACCTGCGTTTGTTGCTACGTTACCACCAACACATGCGAACTTTTCACCTGGATCTGGTGGATATAACATTCCTTTGGACTGGCAATCCTCTGCTAAATCATTTAACAAAACACCTGCTTCAATCTCAACAACGAAGTTTTCCATATCGTAGGATTTAATCTTGTTCATTTTAGAGATATCAATTAAAACGCCGCCATATAATGGAACTGCTCCACCTGCAAGACCAGTACCAGCTCCTCTAGGTGTTACAGGAATATTATTCTCATAACAAATCTTCATTACTGCTGCAACTTCCTCTGTAGAACGTGGCTGTACTGCTAAATCTGGCATATGCGTACCATAAATCGGCATCTCGTCTTTCGCATAGTCCGGATTAATCTCTTCTCCTAAGAAGACATTATTGGAAACTTTTTTAATTTCTTCGATAATTTCCGGTGTCAACTGATTGTACATATTTCTACCTCCTAATCATTTCCTTCTTTATATTTGAAATAATAAAGTTCTTAAATTAAATCATTTTTACTTTTCAGCCCATATCAATATCTTTAAACCATCTGGTTTCATCTGATTCATCCATGTTCATTTTACAAATGTTCATCAAAATGCCACTACATATGAACTATCTTTCACAAATTTATCTGTTAGAATCCTGCCATAGAACCTGCATAGCAGATAATTCCGGCAATGACTACATATATTACAAAATACTTAAATACTTTTCTTAAAATCTCACTCTCAGAACCAACGGCTCCGATAGCACCTGCTCCAATCGCGATACCCTGTGGACAAATCATCTTTCCGATGCCGGCTCCCATAACATTTGCCGCTGCCATCCAGGAAGGATTCAGTCCAAGAGAAATCGCTGTCTGACTCTGTAATCCACCAAATAATACACAGGTAGATGTTCCTGAACCGGTAACAAATGCTCCTAACGCTCCAACTAATGGAGAAATGAGCGGGTAAAACGGTCCTGCTACAACAACTAATGCTGCTGCGATATCAGAAATCATTCCGCTGTAACCCATAATCTTAGCTGTTGCCATAACACAACAGATAGTAAGAATTGTCTTCCAGTATTTCTTTAACGTTTCTATGAGAACCTTTCCCATTGTTCCAAAGGACGCTCCCTGAATCAGTCCACCGATAATCGCTGCGATAAAAATCATAATGCCCGGTGTATTAATCCAGCTAAAGGAAAGAGATCCTGGGTTGTCGCCTGCATATACGGTGACAGTTGTCTTTATGTCTGCAATCAGATTATGGATTGGCGGACATAATGTTGATGTAAACATTAACAGTAAGAAGATTAAGATGAATGGACTCCAAGCTTTCACTCCTTCTGAAGCGGTAAATCCACTGCTTTGTTCTTCTCCTGATAACTGTACTCTGTACTCTGGTTCTGGATTCTTATTTAAGAATCTTGCTGCTGCAACCATGCATATCATGGAAATAATAGAACCGATAATGTTAGGAAGTTCACATCCGATTACCTGTGCTGCAATGAACCACGGTACGGTAAATGATAACGAAGCAATTAAAACCATTGGCAATACACTCTTTAACGCCTTAAATCCTTTTCCTACGATAAATACCATGAAGAATGGAGATAAGAATGTTAAGATTACCTGAATCAATGCAACGCTTCCTGATAACTGTAAAGCATCAAGGTTTGTTACTGATGCAAGTGTTACTGTCGGAACTCCAACGGAACCAAATGCAGTTGGTGTGGAGTTAACAACTAAACAGGCAATAACCGAAAGAATCGGATTAATACCAATCGCTGCCAACATCGATGCCGGAATCGCTACCGCTGTTCCGAATCCAGCCATTCCCTCCATGAAATTACCGAACCCCCATCCGATAATCAGAAGTAATACTCTCTGGTCAACGGAAACACTGGCAAGCATCTTCTTAATTAATTCCATCGCTCCAGTTTCCAATGTCAGGTTATATGTAAACAAAGCTGCTACAATAACCAGGCAGATTGGCCATAGTGCATTAAGTATTCCCTCAAGTCCTGCGGTTGCAGTACATATGAGACTTAACTTCCAGTAACCTGCTGCTAATACTGCTGTGATTGCCAATGCAATCAGACAAGCTTTATGGCCTGCAATTTTTAGTACACTCAGTGCGATAATCAGCCATAAAATGGGCAGTATTGCTAAAAAAAACTTCAAAAACAACGATACAGCACCTCCTCTGCATACCCCTTAATGGGTCACCCAATGTTTATATTTGTATTATATCATTTATCTAAAATAATGCAATAGTTTTTGTTTTTTTCGGCATTATAGTGTATTTTGACAATATTTTTTTGGTATAAATTTTTAAATTGGACTCCCCAATTTGTGCACCCTTCACAATGGGTCACCCACTTTTTAAAGCAGGTTGCACAATAGATTACTCTTTTGTTGCGTTTTTTACTTGTTTCATGGTCGATTTTCGGATTTTTGTTTCTTTTGTTCTATATTTGAGAAATGAATGCTATTTTTTTGTTATTTTGACACCTCTAAGACTCCAGTTTTCAGGCGAATGGATGCTCCAAAAAGCGTCTCCCCACTTTGCAGGTTAAACAAAGTTTTGTGAATGTGGGTATGATTAGCAGCCAATATAATAGTAAATACTTTAGCATTGATTTTTTGAGATATCGGACTATCTTCAACTTTAAATTGATAATCCAATATGGATACGATATAATTTTCTTAACACTATAAATTATATTGCCAAGTCACCTAACACGACATTCTTGGGAGGTTTGTTTATGAATTTTCGTGCAAAAACTGTAAAAGAATCTATTGTTGAAACTGTTCACATTATCCGTCCATCGGATCTTAACGATGCTGGTCGCCTTTTTGGAGGTGTTTTGATGCAATGGATTGACGAAGTTGCTGCTCTTGTGGCAAAGCGTCATTCCCAGATGAATGTTACAACTGCTTCTGTTGATAATCTTCAGTTCTTACATGGGGCATTTCAAAGAGATGTTATCGTTATTATTGGAAGAGTTACGCATGTCGGACATACTTCTATGGAGGTAAAAGTAGAAACTTATGTAGAGAATACGGACGGGGAAAGAGCATTAATTAATCGTGCTTTTCTCACCTTGATTGGTCTAGGCCCAGATAACCGTCCTACTACGCTTCCACGTCTTATTTTAGAATCGGAAGAAGACCGAAAAGAGTGGGAGCGGGCAGAAATCCGACGATCTCTTCGGAGAAAACAGAGGGAGGAAGGCTTCCACTTCTATGGAGAGTAAATATGAATTTGCCGCAGGCAAAGAGACGCCCCCGAAGAGAGTCTAGGCCACAAATATAGGGGGCTAGACTCTCTTCGGGGGCTGTGCTTTGGCTGGGGAGGGAAATTCTATTTATTGCTGGAGGGATTTGAATAGGCTCCAGAAGGATGTGGCTTTCTGTGGAGTTGTTTTTTGAAGGACTGATACTTGAATTATTGTTGTAGTATGCTGAAAACACTTCAAAAAAAGACATCATCCATAGGACATAATGTCTGAATCTGGGCGTGGTATTGTCATAAACTTTACCACAGCACAGAAATCCGGGAATTAAATCATCTTCTCCCCGTGGAATGTCTCACTATTAACTGGGGTTCATATTCCAATCGCATTATCGGACGTTTCTTTTCTCTTTTACCATCTTTTTGTTCCATGCGGTTTTTCTGATTCATAAGCATTGATACGGCGTAAGCTCCTTTTTCCCCGATACAGTGGTCGATCGTGGTGAGGGAGATTCCTGAAAAAGAGGCTACAAGGGTATTATCAAATCCGCAGACGGAGAAATCTTCCGGGATTCGGTAGCCGAGGCTTGTAATTGCATCCATAATTCCGATTGCCACAAAGTCATTGGTTCCGACAAAGGCAGTAATATTTTCCAGACCTGTCTCTTTAACGTCTTCTTTATTTTCTATAGCGTGTTTTGATGAAATATCTTCTTGCTTTATTTTTTCAATCTTCTCCACTTTCTTTTTTTCTTTCAAAATTTGTACTGCTTCACTATCTTCTTTCTTTTTATATAAAAGTTCTTCTCGTTTTTTGAAATATTTTCTTGTAAGTCCATATCCGGTGTCATAATGCTTATTTCCTGTGATAGTTTCCTGGTCTTCTCTTTTTCCTGAAACGACATGAATCATAGCCGGATCAAAGCCCTGTCTTTCATATTCTTCCTGCATTCCTTCCAAACGTCTGCGTCTTGGCACTTCTATAGAGGATAAAGGGGTAGTCATATAACCAATATCCCGATGTCCTAATTCTAAAAGATGTGCAGCAATAAGCCGGCCGGACTTTTTACTGTCTAATTCTAATAATTCTATTTTTAAGTCTGAATTATGGTCGTTAATGAGGACTAACGGAACCTTTCCATGCAAATGATTCAGGGAAGTTACTGCTCTTGGGGCATAGGTATAGATCACACCATAAAATCCCGTGTCTGCCGCCATATTCAGATAATATTCTTCCCGTTCTTTGGAGCGGTTTGTGTATGCAGTAAGAGTACACAATCCATGTTCCTGTGCTTCCTGTGTGATAAATTGAATTAATGTTGTGTAATACTGTGTTGCAAGGGACGGACACATAATCATAATTGTATCATTCGTTCCTGTCTTTTTTCGTTTCGCTCTTGCCTTGTACTCGTATCCCATTTCTTTGGCAGTACGCTTTACTCGCTCAATTGTTTCTGGAGCAAAATGGATATCTTTTCTGCCGCTTAATATCATCGAAACTGCCGACTGGGATACAAAACATGCTTTTGCGATGTCTCTTGTTGTAGTTCGTTTTTTTTCGTTCATTCTATACTTCCTCTACATTATATTCTCTGTAAATTTATTTTACTTTAAGCAAAAACATTTTCCATATCTTCATGACATACTCTCCACCTGCAGGACACCTCTGAAAAAGGATAAATCAAAACTGTATTTCTATCTTTATTTCTCTTTGTACCGCATATCGCTAATCATTTTTTAAAAATTAATCAGAATCACACCGCTCTCCCATTTTCCTTTTGATTAGTAATCAAACCAACTGGTTTTCTCCTGTTTTTCCATGCATTTTTACTAATCATTTTCTTGATTAATTGTACTATGATTTTGATTAGTAATCAACGGTTTCCGCCCATATTGACGGATGATTTTTTGTGAGTATACTGAGAAATATCAAAACAACAACACAGTATTTACCCGTCATTTTAATCACCCCATTACATAATAGACAGGTAAAAAAACATACAAAACAATACATATGGAGGTTATTTATCATGGCAAAAAAAATCAATTTAAACGACTACTTAGGTCACAGCATGGATTGCACATGCGGAAAAGAACATAAGACAAATCTTAAAATTGTAGATATCGATAAAGATGCCGTAAGCCGTCTTCCAAAACACATTGAAGCGCTTGGATATAAGAAACCTTTCCTCGTTGCTGATGTAAATACATGGGCGGCTGCCGGAGCATTGGCAGCTGAAAAGTTAGATGTGGCTGGTATTTCCTATAAAAAATACATTTTTAATGAGAAAGAACTGATTCCTGACGAAAAAACTCTCGGTTCTTTAATGATGGCATTTTCCAGAGATTGTGACGTTATTGTTGCTGTTGGCTCCGGAACGTTAAATGACCTTTGCAAATTCTCCAGTTTCCAGCTTGGGCTTGACTACATGGTATTCGCTACCGCTCCTTCTATGGACGGTTTTGTATCAATTGGAGCTGCCCTCATCACAAATTATGTAAAAACTACTTACCAGGCTCATGTTCCTCTGGCAGTCATTGGAGATACGGATATTCTCGCTGCCGCACCGATGGAAATGATTACGGCAGGTCTTGGAGATATTCTTGGAAAATACACCTGCCTTTTAGACTGGAAAATGGCACACATTATCACAGGAGAATATTATTGCAGCCATATTGCAGATATGGTAAAAGAGGCTGTAGAAATCGTTGTGGAAGAAAGTACACGAATTAAAGACCGCAACCCTGATGCTGTAAAGGCAGTTACAGAAGCTCTCGTATTAAGCGGTATCGCTATGAGTTTTGTCGGCAATTCCCGTCCGGCTTCCGGAAGCGAACATCATCTTTCTCATTACTGGGAAATGAAGTTCCAGGCAGAAGGCAAAAAACCAATTTTACACGGTATCAAAGTTGGTATCGGTATGATTGCTGTCACAAAAATGTATGAAACCTTGGAAAATGAACAGTTTGATTTTGCCTCTTTAAAAGAACGCTCCTTTGATTATGCCGCATGGGAGAAAAAGGTAAAAGACTGCTATCAGGATGCCGCTCCCGGCATTATCGCTTTAGAAGAAAAAGCACAAAAAAATAATCTGGATAAACGAAATAAACGACTTGCTATCCTTGAAGAAAAATGGCCGGAAATCTTACGCACTATAAAAGAAAGCCTGCCTTCCTCAGCTGAAATGGAAAAACTGCTCGCAAGTCTTGGTGCACCAATTAATCCGGCACAGATTGGCGTATCTTCAGAACTCGTAGAAGATGCGGTTATCCTTGCAAAAGAAGTACGCGACCGTTTCACCTTATTGCAGGTTCTCTGGGACACAGGATTACTGGATGAGTATGCAAAAATGATTGCGGCTTATTTTGGGGAGAAGGCTAACTGTTAAGTTTATTAAGAGACGAAACTAAGGAATCAAAAACCATGTCTTGTAAATATTTTCGCGCTCTGATATTATTTATATACATACAAAAAATAACATGAAGGGAGAATGTACAAAATGAGTAAATATGCAATTGGGGTAGATTATGGAACACTTTCTGTAAGAGCACTGCTTGTAAACATTGAAACTGGCGAGGAGGCCGCTACTAGTGTTTACGAATATCCACACGGGGTTATGGAGGAACATCTTCCTACAGGAGAAAGACTTCCTTCTGGCTGGGCTTTACAGGAGCCACAGGACTATGTAGAGGGATTAATTATCACAATCCGTAACGTCCTTGCTGAAAAAAAGGTACTTCCAGAAGAAGTAATCGGTATCGGCGTTGACTTTACTTCCTCTACTGTTATTCCAGTAAAAGCAGACCGCACACCACTTTGTCACCTTGAAAAGTTCACACATAACCCTCATTCTTATGTAAAACTGTGGAAACATCACGGAGCAGAAGAAGAGGCTCTTCAAATTGACCGTATCGCAAAAGAACGTGAAGAAAAATGGCTTCCTCTTTACGGTGGAAAGGTATCCAGCGAATGGATGATCCCTAAGATTTTAGAAACTTTACATCACGCACCAGATGTTTATAAAGAAGCAGACCGTTTTATGGAAGCTCTTGACTGGATTATCTGGCAGATGACTGGAGAAGAAACAAGAAGTGCCTGCGGCGCTGGTTACAAAGCATTTTATCGTCATGACAGCGGATATCCAACAAAAGATTTCTTTAAAGCACTCGATCCTGCTATGGAAAATATCGTAGAAGAAAAACTCGATGCTCCAATTAAGTCTATCGGTGAAACTGCTGGATATTTAACAGATTCTATGGCAAGAGAACTCGGTCTTTTAGCCGGCACCCCTGTTGGAACAGGTATCATTGATGCACACTCTTCTCTTCCTGGCTGTGGAATCGGAACACCTGGCACCATGATGATTATCGTTGGAACTTCTTCCTGCCATATGATGCTTTCTGAAACAGAAGCAGGTATCGCCGGTGTTGGCGGACTTGTAAAAGACGGTATTATGCCTGGATACTTTGGATACGAAGCTGGACAGTGCTGTGTAGGTGATCATTTTGCATGGTTTACTGATAACTGCGTGCCAGAAAGCTATGAACAAGAAGCACGCTCCCGCGGTATCTCCATCCATCAGCTTCTCACAGAGAAATTAGCTGGTTACAAAGCTGGACAGAGTGGTTTATTAGCACTCGACTGGTTCAACGGTGTTCGTTCTCCATTAATGGACTTTAACTTAAACGGTCTCATTATGGGTATGAACCTTCTTACAAAACCAGAGGAAATTTACCTTTCTTTAATCGAAGCAACTGCTTACGGTACCCGCATGATTATCGAACAGTTTGAAGATGCTGGTGTTCCTGTAAACGCACTCGTATTAAGTGGTGGAATTCCTGCAAAGAACAAGATGCTCGTTCAGATCTACTCTGATGTCTGCAACAAAGAAATCCGTATTTCTGGCACAGATCAGGCAAGTGCACTCGGTGCTGCCATCCTTGGTATCGCTGCTGCTCCAGAACGCATTACTGGATTTAAAAATGCAAATGAAGCCGCAGAAAAACTTGGAAAGGTTCGCGATGAGGTTTATAAACCAAACCCAGATAATGTAGCGGTTTATGATAAGCTGTATCAGGAATATAAGACATTACATAAATATTTTGGAACTGGAGAAAATGATGTAATGAAGAGACTTAACAAAATCCGCGAAGACAGATTAAGTGAATAGATCCTTACTGA
Source organism: Anaerobutyricum hallii DSM 3353 (assembly GCF_000173975.1). Taxonomy (GTDB): domain Bacteria; phylum Bacillota; class Clostridia; order Lachnospirales; family Lachnospiraceae; genus Anaerobutyricum; species Anaerobutyricum hallii. The sequence continues at coordinate 52,764 of NZ_ACEP01000088.1, read as the reverse complement.
TTTGTGAGTCTGCAAGGCAGACGAACTCCTAAAGCTAAATAGAGCATATTTGTGACTTTAGTCGCGGCAGTTTGAATGTTCGCTTATGCGCTCGCATTCAACGCGCCGCGACTAAAATCACAAATATGGCTTATGAAGTTCGCTGGCTTCGTCTGTAGTTCGCTTAATGAATTAAATAGTAATTCTATTAGCAATAGCTTTCCTGTTTGTGTATCTTGCCTTTTTTCACTGTTTCCTTTTTATTTTCTTTCTTCTGGACAACACTCACTCTCCTTTTTGCCTGCTTCGCATTCATGACAAGCATCTGCAGACGGTTCTCAATATTTGCAAAGCTTACGTCCGGATCATAGTCGAGTGGAAGTATCTGTACATCTGGGTAGATTTCTTTTAATTTTTTGGTGATTCCTCGTCCTACTACATGGTTTGGAAGGCATCCAAATGGCTGGAGGATGAGGAAGAATTTGCAGCCATGTTTGGCATGATGCAGAATTTCTCCTGGAATTAATACACCTTCTCCAGCATCGAAGGTATGGTGAATGATTGGGTCGCTGTCTTTTACGAGTTCATCCATTCGGCAGGCTGGTTCGTAGAGCGGATGTTCTTTGGCAATGGAGTCTGTCAATTTATGGGCAAAGTCAAAGATGGTATCTGCGGTACGGTACCATACCTTCTGGTCAATCGGTTTATTTAAGTGATATTCTTTTATCTGGGCATCCTGATAGAAGTAAGTTTTGCGAATAACATCTGTCATTCTTGCCTCAATAATTTCAAATCCATTTTCTTCTAAGTATGCTTCGATATCGTGATTTGCTCCCGGATGGAAGTTTAGGAGGTACTCTCCGACAATTAATACCTGCTGTTTTAAGTAGGTGCGGTCATATCGAACTTTTTTCATGATTGTGATTGCCTTTTTAAAGCCCTTTCTTGCTCCTGCAATTCCGTGTTTTTCAAGGCCTTCGATTACTTCATCTAAGGCTTTTTCAAATGCGACATCTGCATCTCCTTTTGTCAGTTCATATGGACGGATTTTTCGAAGAAGTTCCTCTAATACATCGATCATTGGCAGGGCAAATGCAATTCTTGCTGCGGATAAAATGTTCATTTTAAAGCCAGGATGCATATCATGGGAATCGGCATCATCGTTGGTCAGTATTGGAACATCGGCATATCCAGCATCATCTAAGGCTTTTCTTAATAAAGCGCCATAGTGTGTCAGACGGCAGTCTCCCACATATTTTCCCATACCGATGGCAACTTTCTGTCCATCATATTTGCCACTTCTAAGTGCCGCTAAAGCTTCGCCGATAACAATCTGTGCCGGGAAACAAATGTCATTATGTACATACTGTTTTCCAAGACGGATAGCTTCTTCTCGTCCAATATCTAATGGAATGGCCTTGATTCCCTGTGTGGAAAGTGCCGCAGACATGACACGGCAGAACGCGTGAGAAGTATTTGGCACAAGTACAACTCTTTCTTTACGGCTTTCTTTTGTAAATTTCACTGGATATGGCTCTGCTAATGGTTTTACTTCATGGACTAACTTTTTCTCTCGGCCCATTTCTACCGTTTCTAAGAAAGAGCGGACACGGATTCCCAAAGGTCCTTGAATATCACTTTCATCCACCTTTAAAATGAGCGGTGTTTTACCGGAAATTTCTTTCATCATACGGACAATCTCATCGGATAAATACGCATCATGACCGCAGCCGAAACTTACAACCTGCACATATTCAAGATTCTCGCTCTGCGCTGCTAAAATCGCAGAAGATAACATTCTCGCATGATAATTATTTACCACATCAATACGACTTCGGTGAAGGTCTGTGCGATTCACTTCTGGTAAAGAATCCGCGGTAAGTACTGGGATTCCCGCCTTTGTAAACATTAGCGGGAGGTCATGATTTACCAATGCATCGTTCTGATATGGACGGGAGGCCAGTACTACGGCAAACTTTCCTGCTTTTTGTACATCTTCAAGGACTTTTGCTCCTGCCTTTTTCAGTTCTGTATCAAAACTCTTTTGTGCCGCATCTCCTGCTTTTATGGCTGCTAAAGTTTCTTCTTTTGTAATTCCAAAAGTTTCACTCATATACGCAACAAGCTGTTTCTGGCGGTCTTTTTTCGTATACCAGTGAAACAATGGTGCGTCATATGGCACACCCCATTTTTCAGATGGATTATCTGAGTTTCTTATGACGATTGGATATCCTTTTACAACTGCACACATAGACTGGCTGGTTTCTTCCGTATTTTCCGTTGGAACTGTTGTTACGGATGGCATGAAGATTCGGTCTACTTTATGCTTTACAAGATTTCTTATATGACCATGTACCAGCTTTGCAGGGAAACATACGGTGTCCGATGTTACTGCAGAAAGTCCATCCTCATACATTTTTCTTGTACTTTTATCTGAAATGCGTACTGTATATCCCAATGCCTGCCAAAAGGTTTTCCAGAATGGCATGGTATCCCAGTAGGATAATACTCTTGGCAAACCGATGACTTCTGTTCTCTGCTTTGTGCTTTCTTTTCCATGTTCTTTGATGTTTTCCCCGACATGTTCTGTAGAATGTTCATTTTTATATGTATTCGAAAGATTATGTGGATAATCTTTAAATAACAGCTCTTCTCTTATCTTATAAAGGTTTGGCACTGCATTTACCTTTTGCAGTTTTTCTTTTACCTGCCGGTTTACTTCTTTATCCTTTGGATTACCGATAACCTCTCCACGCTCACAACGATTATTTGTCACCCAGGAATTTCCGTTAGAAAACTTCACAATCGTTCTGTTACAGTGGTTTCCGCAGAATGGACATGGGGAATTAGCATCCTGTGTATAAGAAAAAGTATCTAAGTTCTGTAAATCCCAGATTTCTTCTGTTTCTGGACTTTTCTCGTATTTTTCCTTTGCAATAAGAGCCATTCCAATCGCACCCATAATTCCAGGATAAGGCGCTCTTACTACATCTCTTCCCACATACTCTTCCATCGCACGAAGAACCGCATCGTTCTCAAAGGTTCCACCCTGTACAACAATCTTCTTACCAAGAGAATCCAGATTGGAAACACGGATAACTTTCGTAAATACATTCTCAATGATGGAACGGCAAAGTCCCGCCATAATGTCTTCAGAAGTTCTTCCATTTCGCTGTTCGGTGATAATACCGCTGTTCATAAATACGGTACAACGGCTTCCAAGTACCGCAGGATTCTTTGAAGAAAATGCAGTCTTTGCGATTTCTTTTGTTGGGATATGCAAAGAAGACGCAAAGTTCTCAAGGAAAGAACCACAGCCGGAAGAACAGGCTTCATTTAAAAGAATATTGGTGATAACACCATTTTCCAGCCAGATTGCCTTCATATCCTGTCCGCCAATATCCAGAATAAATGATGCATCCTGAATATATTTCTCTGCGGCTCTCGCATGAGCAACCGTTTCTACCGTATGATTCTTTATGTCAAATGCTTTAGAAAAGAGCATTTCTCCATAACCTGTTGTTCCTGCTGAAAGAATTTCAAGCTCCGCCCCTGCCTCTTTATAACGCTCTCTTAAATCAATCAGTGCCTGCTTTGCTACCTTTAATGGGTCACCCTCATTTGGTGCATAAAAAGAATCTAAGATTTCTTCATTATCAGAAAGGAGAACAAACTTCGTTGTCGTACTTCCGGCATCAATGCCAAGATAACCTCGCACAACTTCTCCTTTTTGTGGCTTTTTCCATGTAATCTTTTTCTTTTCATGCGCTTTTTCAAAGGCAGCCTTCTCTTCCACAGAAGCAAAAAATGGTCTGGCTTTCTCTTCATTTTCTAAAGAAATATTTATACCGTTTTTCTTGGCTTCTTCTTTTTGCTGCTGAATTTGTTCTAACTTCTTCAATATGTCTGCTATGGCAACTTTTTTACTGCCCGCAAACATTTCCTTTAATGATAAAGCAGCACCTGCCGCAATCATTAATTCGGGATGTTCTGGAATTAAAATATCTTCTTTTTCTAACTGTAATCTCTCAGAAAATACACGAACCAAGACCGGATTAAAAGTCAGCGGACCACCTTCAAACGCAACCGGACTCTCGATTTCAAGTCCCTGTGCCAGTCCACCGATTGTCTGCTTTGCAATCGCATGAAATGCAGAAAGTGCCAGATCTTCCTTCGCTGCTCCCTGATTCAAAAGCGGCTGAATATCCGTCTTTGCATATACGCCGCAACGACCGGAAATGTCATACACATGCTCACCCTTTGCCGCAAGTGCGTTAAATTCTTCTACCGGAACTTTTAGTACAGATGCAATTTCATCGATAAATGCTCCTGTACCACCGGCACAGCTTCCGTTCATTCGCATATCGGAAACACTTCTCATATGGTCAGTCTCGCTCTCTTTAAAGAAAATCATCTTTGCATCCTGACCACCAAGCTCAATTGCGGTTCCGACTTTCTCATACTTTTTCTGAAGTGCAATCGCATTCGCTGCTACCTCCTGTGCAAACGGAACACCCAAACTTTCCGCAATCGGCTTTGCCCCGGAACCAGTCAGACACACTCTGACTTTCTGCGCTGGCATTTTTTCATCGAACTTTTTCAATATCTCAAGTACACTCTTTAACTGATCCGCATGATGTCTCTCATAATTAGAAAATACGACTTTATAATCACTATTGCCTGTCTGCATAACCACAATCTTTGTTGTCGTGGAACCTACATCAATACCGACCAGAACTTCAGGCTGCTCTGCCTTTCTTCTTTCGTCTTTCATAAATAAATCCTTTCGTTTTATAAACATTTACTATCGCGTGTTTAAAAAATTCTTTCTGAAAGATGTGCGTTACAATTTGTGGAAGATTTCGCCTGAATGAGGACGGCGTAGCGGGCTACGTCAACTGAACGAATGCAAAATATACCGCAAATTGGGGCGTGCAGATTGCAGGAATGATTTTTCAAACACACTCTAATATAAATCTAACTTTTTGGATATTCTCAAATGTAATTTCAGTTAAAATCACTGTCGTAAAAATTGTTATAAAAATAAATAGCAGATGCCACAAAACATTGTCTGCAACCTCCACTATCAGATACAACATTGTATTATACTACGCCTTTAGAAAATATGTAAGTCTTTTTTTGTAAATTCTAGTTTGCCGCAGGCAATGAGACGCTCCCAAAGAGAGACATTTCATTCCCAGAGGGCGTCTATTTTGCCTGCGGCAAATCAGGATTTAAATCAAGGTTATGATTCCTTCTATAATAAACACTGCTGCACAGGCTCCTACCGCTACCACTATCAGGCTCTTTCTCTGATAAGCAAGCACAATAGCAACCGCCAGTCCTGCAATAGCAGAGATAAGGTTTCCTGTCGCAGTAAAAATTGCCGGAATTGTCATCGCAGCTAATACCGTATACGGGATGTAGTAGAGGAAGGAGTTAAAGAATTTATTTTTTATTTTATGTTTTACAAGTACAAGTGGAATCGCTCTTATTAAATAAGTGACGATTGCCATTACTAACAGGTATGGTAAAAATATTTTAAAACTCATCTTCGCTCACCTCCACTGGGAATAATACAGCCGCAATGAGGGATGCGACTACGGTACAGATAATGATTGCAAAACCACCGGAGAGGTCTGCAAATACCGGGATGTATTTTAAGGCTACGCTGATTGCGACGGCAATGCATACTGCTACAAACACATGGCTGTCATCTCTTGCTTTTGGTACGACAACAGCGATAAACATTCCGTAAAGTGCAACGCCTAATGCGTTTGTGATAATGGCAGGCAAAATGTTTCCAAGTAAAGCACCGCCTAATGTTCCGAGTGTCCATCCAATGATTGGAATAATGGTAAGTCCCATAAAATAGTTTCGTTTAATTTTGCCCGGATTCTGTATGGCTACGGCAAAGATTTCATCGGTGATGGCAAAGCCGAGAATCCAGCGCCAGATTCCTTTGAAGTCGTCATCGACTTTCTGCGATAATGAAATTGCCATCAGCATATATCTTAAGTTGATGATGAACTGGGACAAAGCCATCTCAACTAATGTTCCAAGTTCTGCTATAATTGTAAGTCCTGCAAACTGACCGGCAGAGGTCAGGTTTGTAAGTGAGATTAATACTGCCTCACTGACAGTTAAGTCTTTGTCTACTGCGAGAATCCCGAATGCGAAGGAAACGGCGGCATAGCCGAGTCCGATGGGGATTCCGTCTCTGATTCCCTGTTTAAAGTTCATACTTTCCCCCAACAACGACAGAGACTGCCAGCTTTCGCCCTGCAGTCTCTGTTACTACGCATATTTTTATGCTTCTACATCGTCAATCGCTTTTCCAATATCATGACGCATATATTTATTCTCGAAAGTTACCCACTCAGTTGCTGCGTAAGCATTCTTTCTTGCTTCTTTTAAATCAGAACCTTTGGCTGTTACACCGAGTACTCGTCCGCCGTTTGTAACGATGCCTTCATCTGTACGTTTTGTTCCTGCGTGGAAGCAGTAATATCCGTCATGTTTCTTGAATTCATCAAGTCCGTTAATAACATATCCTTTTTTGTAGGATACTGGATATCCATCAGAAGCAAGAACAACACAAACAGCTGCGTTATCTTCAAACTGAAGGTCGATTTCATCTAAGCGGCCATCAATGCAGGCTTCCATAACATCGATGATGTCATTTGTCATACGAGGAAGAACAACCTGTGCTTCTGGATCACCGAAACGAGCATTGTATTCGAGTACTTTCGGACCGTCTTCTGTGAGCATCAGACCTGTAAAGAGGATACCGACAAATGGTCTTCCTTCTGCAGCCATCGCATCCATCGTTGGCTGGTAAATGTATTTCTCACAGAATTCTTCTACTTCTTTTGTGTAGAAGGGACTTGGAGAAAATGTTCCCATTCCACCCGTGTTTAAGCCCTGATCACCGTCTTTGGCGCGTTTGTGATCCTGTGCGCTTGTCATGCACTTGATGGTCTTTCCATCGCAGAAAGCGAGGACTGAAACTTCGCGTCCTGTCATGAATTCTTCGATAACCATACGGTTTCCGGCATCGCCGAACTTCTTATCTTCCATGATGGTCTTTACACCATCTTTAGCCTCTTCTAATGTATTACAGATTAATACACCCTTTCCAAGTGCCAGACCGTCTGCTTTTAATACAATTGGGAACTTTGCAGTTTCAAGGTAAGCAAGTGCTGCTTCGTCAGAATCAAAGTTCTCATATTCTGCTGTTGGAATGTTGTATTTTTTCATTAAATCTTTAGAAAATGCTTTGGAACCTTCGATGATTGCCGCATTCTTTCTTGGACCAAATACGCGAAGTCCTTCTGCCTCAAAGGCATCTACAACACCGCCTACTAATGGGTCATCCATACCGATAATTGTGAGGTCGATTTCTTTTTCTTTTGCAAATGCAACCAGTTTGTCAAATTCCATAGCTCCGATGTTCACGCATTCTGCATATTCTTCAATTCCTGCATTACCCGGTGCACAGTAAATCTTATCTGCCTTTGCACTTTTAGAAACTGCCCATGCGATTGCGTGTTCTCTTCCGCCGCTGCCTACGATTAATACTTTCATCGGACTTCCTCCATTTTATGTACAATATACTCTCAAAATTCTCAACATATCTGTTCTTAAAACAATTGTTAGTTTTGAAAATTCACTACGTCTCTTCCGTTATATTCTATTTTGAAAATATTACTATTTATCAATTGTAACAACTCTGCCGTCTACATGTACCTTTCCATTCGCAATCAGATTGATTGTTTCTGGTAGGATGTTCCATTCTGCCTGTTCCATGATGCGGCGCTGTAATACTTCCGGTGTATCTCCCTGTTCTACCATAACAGGCTTTTGCATAATGATTGGACCGGTATCGGTTCCCTCATCTACAAAATGAACGGTTGCACCAGATACTTTTACGCCGCGTGCCAATGCTTTTTCGTGAACATGAAGACCATAACAGCCTTTTCCACAAAAGGATGGAATTAAGGATGGGTGGATATTAATGATCCGGTTCTCATATTCTTTGATAACACATGGAGGTACAACGACAAGATAACCAGCAAGAACAACAAGATCAATGTCTCTTTCTTTTAAGGCCTCTAAGAGTTTCTGGTTAAACTCTTCTCTTGTCTCAAAGCTCTTTGGAGACAGAAGCAGTGCTTCCGTCCCATAGTTCTTTGCACGTTCTAATGCGTAAGCACCTTCATTGTTACTGATTACGACACGAATTTCTGTATTGGTAATCTTTCCACTGTCTACCGCATCAAGAATTGCCTGCAGATTCGTACCGCCTCCAGATACTAAAACTGCAACTTTTAGCATAATGTTACTCCCTTTTCTCCTGCTTCAACAGAGCCAACAACGTAAGCTTCTTCACCAACAGCTTTCAATGCCTCAATTGCTTTCTCTGCATCTTTTGGATCAAGTGCGAGCATCATACCGATACCCATGTTGTATGTATTGTACATCATTTCTTCTGCAATATTGCCTTCTTTTGCAAGGAGACGGAAAATAGCTGGTACTTCGTAGCTGTCTTTCTTTACAACAGCACGAGCACCTTCTGGAAGCATTCTAGGAATATTTTCGTAGAATCCGCCACCTGTGATATGACTGCATCCCTTGATTGTGATTCCAGCTTCTTTTACTGCTTTTAACGCTTTTACATAAATCTTTGTTGGAGTGATGAGAGCTTCTCCTAATGTTTTTCCGAGTTCTTCTCTGTATTCGTTTAATGCTTCTTTTTCCATAGGGAATACTTTACGAACAAGAGAGTATCCATTACTGTGAATTCCAGAGGAAGCAATTCCCACAAGGACATCTCCTGCCTTAATATCTTTACCTGTAATCAGGTCTTTTTCGTCAACGATTCCTACTGCAAATCCAGCAAGATCGTACTCATCTTCCGGATAAAATCCAGGCATTTCCGCTGTCTCTCCGCCAATCAGAGCAGCTTCGGACTGCTTACATCCTTCTGCAACACCGCTTACGATGGAAGCAATCTTTTCCGGAAAGTTTTTGCCACATGCAATATAGTCAAGGAAGAATAATGGTTCTCCGCCTGCACACGCAATATCGTTCACACACATGGCAACACAGTCGATACCTACTGTATCATGTTTGTCCATAAGGAAAGCAACTTTTAACTTTGTTCCAACACCATCTGTACCAGAAACCAGTGTAGGATTCTCCATTGTCATAAACTTCTTTAAAGAAAATGCTCCAGAAAATCCACCGAGGTTTGTAAGTACCTCTGGTCGCATTGTTCCCTGCACATACTTCTTCATTAATTCTACTGATTTGTATCCAGCTTCAATATCAACTCCGGCGTTCTTATAGTCCATGACAGACTCCTTTCTTTTATCCTGTATATATTTTTTATTACTAATTATTATAATTCCCCGCCAACGAATAGCTTTCCTTCCCTTTATCGAATACTACATCTGCTTTAAATACTCTTCGTATCCAATCTCTTCAAGCTTATCGGCTTTTGCTACTACCTGATTCTTTAACTTTTCAGAGTAAGCTTTTAATCTTTCTAACAGTTCGGGATCGGATGTTGCAAGCATCTTTGCTGCAAGGATTCCGGCATTGGCTGCACCGTTAATTGCCACAGTTGCTACTGGAATGCCTGTTGGCATCTGTACGATGGAGTACAAAGAATCTACACCACCTAAATCAGATGTCTTCATTGGAATACCAATAACTGGCATTGGGAAGATTGCGGCACACATTCCTGGAAGATGTGCTGCCTTTCCAGCTCCAGCGATAATTACTTTGTAACCTTTTTCTTCTGCACCTTTTGCGTAAGCGAAAAATTCTTCTGGCTCTCTGTGTGCAGAGATGATTGTCATATCAAAGTCGATTCCAAGTTCCTTGAGTACATCGGCAGCTTTTGCCATGATTGGCATATCTGAATCGCTGCCCATTACAATACCTACTTTAGCCATTGTTCTGCTCTCCTTTATAATGATTTTACTTATTTTACAAAAGCGTTCTTTAAATCTTCCTTCATATCAAGGACTGCCTGGCGGCTGGCATCTGCATAGTCCACTGGACTAAACTTTTCTTTATAAGGGTCTTTCTGGTAAGCACAGATAATTCCACGGCTGGAGTTTACGATAGCTCCAAGTCCGTCTTCATTAAAGAATGGTGCTAAGTCCTTACCTTTTCCACCCTGTGCACCATATCCTGGTACAAGGATATAGTTCTTTGGCATAATCTTACGAAGGGCTGCTCCCATCTCTGGATATGTTGCTCCAACTACTGCTCCAACGTAACTGTAATCTTCACCCATCACTTCTTTGCCCCATTCTGCTACCTTCTCGGCAACAATCTCGTAAAGAGGCTTTCCATCAATCTCTCTATCCTGGAATTCTCCGCTGGATGGATTGGATGTCTTTACAAGGATAAATGCACCCTTATTATTCTCTTTACATACTTTTAAGAAAGGCTTTACTCCGTCAGAACCGAGATATGGGTTTACGGTTACAAAGTCTTCTGTAAATGGGGAGTATATATGCTCGCCAATCTTTACAGTTCCAACATGACCAATCGCATAGGCTTCAGAAGTAGAACCAATGTCTCCTCTCTTGATATCTCCGATGATAACAAGACCTTTGCTCTTCGCATAGTCACAAGTCTTTTTGAAGGCTTTCATTCCCTCAACACCAAACTGCTCATACATAGCAACCTGTGGCTTCACTGCCGGAATCAGGTCATAAGTTGCATCAATAATGCCCTTATTGAACTGCCAGATTGCTTCGCAGGCACCTTCTAATGTCTCTCCGTATGCAGCAAATGCATCCTTTACAAGATGCTCTGGCACATAAGAAAGCATTGGGTCAAGACCAACAACGATAGGTGCGTCTTTTTCTTTGATTCCTTTTACTAACTGATTAATCATAACTTCCTCCAGAATTGTACTGATATCTTTTTCATTCTAGCATAAATTTTTTCAGATGTACACTCACGATATGCCAAAAAACGACACGATTATTGTTAGCCGCGATATACAACTTTACCATCACAGATGGTATACTTCACTTTTCCGTATAACTGTGCACCAAGAAATGGAGAATTTTCCGCCTTCGATTCGAAAGATTCTACAGTGCGGACTTCATCCGGTGCAAAAATTACAATGTCCGCTGCCTTTCCTTCTTCTAAAGTTCCACAGTCAAATTTATAAAGTCTGGCCGGGTTCACTGTCATTTTTTCAAGAAGCTGCATCATTGTAAGATAACCTCTTTTTACAAGACTGGTAATTCCAAGAGAAAGGGAAGTTTCCAATCCGACGATCCCACTTGGTGCTTTTGTAAATTCCCTTTCTTTTTCTTCGATGGCATGAGGAGCATGATCAGTTGCAATCATATCAATCGTTCCATCTGCCAGTCCCTCGATTATCTTTGTTCTATCCCACTCGGTACGAAGTGGTGGGTTCATCTTTGCCATCGTTCCATAGTTCGGCACATCTTCTTCTGTTAATGTAAAATGATGTGGGGTTGCCTCCGCATATACTTTCGCGCCTTTCTTCTTTGCAAGGCGAACTAAGTCAACCGAACGGCCGGAAGAGATGTGCTGAATATCTACTTTAGCTCCTGTCTCAAGGGCAAGCATTACATCTCTGGCAACCATCACATCTTCGGAGATTGCCGGTGCTCCGCCAATACCCATTTTGTCAGAAATGACTCCCTTGTTCACACCATTTACTTCATTCAGTGTAGGGTCTTCTTCATGAAGTGAAATCGGCATATCGACTCTTGCTGCCGCTTCCATCGCTTTTTTGATAAACCCTGCATTGGTCAGAGGAATTCCATCGTCCGTAAATCCGCAGGTACCCGCTTCTACCATTGCATCAAAGTCTACTAATTCTTTTCCTTCAAAATTTTTTGAAACCGCTGAGGCCTGTTTTACATGGATTGGAAGGCTCTTTGTACGCTCTAAAATATCCTGAAGGACTTCTGGTGTGTCTACAATTGGTTTTGTATTTGCCATGCAAACAACAGTCGTAAATCCTCCAGCTGACGCTGCACGACTTCCTGTTTCTAAGTCTTCTTTGTACGTAAAGCCTGGGTCACGGAAATGGACATGAACATCAACAAGCCCTGGTGCAACAACACATCCTTCAGCGTTTAATTCCTCGGCTTCCTCTGCCCATTCTGGATGTTCTCCAAAGCCAATAATTTTTTCATCTTCTACCCAGATATTTGTCACTTCATCTCTTCCCGAAGCCGGGTCCATGACACGACCATTTTTGATTACTAACTTCATTGTATCTCCTCACTTTATTTTTACTTATCTTTGCAAAAATCACACTACTACTTGATTGCAACCTGCAAAGATTGTTTTTTTCAATAATTTAAAATTATTTTTCAGCACGACTTAATAACTACTCTAATAACTTTAATTACTGTATCTGTTATTTTCCCTCAAAAGGCTCATTTAACTTCAACGTACCCTCTAACACAAATCTTCCATCTAACAGAATCGGAATCTCTACGCGTTCCTCTGCTACATCATTCATAATTGGAACTTCAACAGTCTGAGCAGTAACTGCTGCAATTCTTGAAAGTTCCTCATAAGGAATCGTAATATCCGTATGACAATTAAAATACGCCTTCTTCGGATCTTCTTTTCGAAAGACGGAACATTCGTTTTCTTTTGCCACGATTTCTTTGCCATCCGGGTTATACACACGGACATCCTCGCAGTAAGAGTAGCATGTATCGCCAATAGCGATATGCGGTCCCATTTTCTCTGCGATAAGAATTGGAAGTTTCTCCATGATGCCATACTTCGCAGCCATTACATAGGCTGTTGTATTCGTTCCAATCGCACACTCTCCCATCGGAAGCGTCTCTCTGTTGTATAAAAGATTCTCCTTGATAAACTTACGTCCATCCTCTTTATCTGGGAAGTTCGCACACTCATAGTCATCTACCATACCATCTTTAAAGGTAATCTTTAAATCTTTATAACAAAGACCATTTAAATACACTTCTGTCACATGTAAAAGTCCGTTTGTCCCCTTCAATTTCGGAGAAGTAAATACTTCGCCAACTGGAATATTTACATCGGCAAGACAGTTTTCAAACTTTGTCTCTTTCTGTGCATCTTTCAAATCACAAAGAGCAACGGTAAGATTTGTCATATTCCTTCCACGACCCATGATGTGTACGGATTCTGCCTGGTCAAGAATATTGATAATATTTTGCTGGATGCCTTTATATAATTCATTATCCAGCGTATTGACTTTACGGATTTCCTCAAAAATTTCCGGGAACTTTTCTCCAATAGATGGAACTGGATAGGCAATAATCGTAAAACTTCTTTCTTCCTGATTAATAAATTCATTTAACAATTCATTCGACAAAGAAGAATATTCTACAGAAAGGCTCTGCTGACGCTCACTCAGGCGATAGCTTTCCGGCTTATTGACCGGCTCAAATGGTTCTTCTCCAAACACTTCGAAACATGCTGGTCCTGCAAAACCTGCCGCTTCCTGTTCATACTCCTCATATGCCTTTCTCATACAGCTTATCTTACGATCAACCATACGCTTATCGAGATAAATCGCATTATCAAAGCGGTGGTCATAACCATACTGTGGATTTGGATCAGAGGAAATGTATCCAATACGGAGGTTCTGTCGCTTATTTAACGTATTTAATGCCTCTCTGTAAATAACCGGCTTCAATCCCATAGCTGCAAACTGCCTGATTGCTGCACGAATGACTCTCTCAAATCCAATTGGATAACGGATATTTACTGTATCTTTTTTAGAAACATCGACTCCCTTTAATTCAAATCCTCTCTGGTACCCTTCTGTAAATGTCGCTGCAATCTGCTCGATTTCTTCGTCTGAAAGTCCATTTAAAAATTCTGCAGTTTTCAGTTCTACTTCTGAAATATAATCTCCATAAGAATACAAATACCGCAAATCTCCTAAATCAGAATCCATAATAATAGAAGTTGCGAAATCAAGTGCCGGATCAACTAACTCTCTTACTCTATAACCTGCCCAGTCATCGGCATAATCATAGAGAAACCAGTAAATCGTATCTTTAATCTGCTTATAACTTACTGTCTCATCTTCAAACATACAGTAAATCTCTAAAAACAGTTCGTTTAAAATTGTAATCTTTTCAAGATTTTGCTCGAAAACAAACGCTCTCTCAGAACGTAATTCCGTATATAAAAAACTCAGAATCCGACCAAACTCTTCTCCTAATTCCTGTACTGCAAATGCAGGATTCGCAAAAGACTTTCCGTAATTCTGAGGTAAAATATCCTGATAGAATAATTCATTTTCACTCTTCATCTGCTCAAAAGAACAGGATTTCCACACATCAGAAGAAATGCATAAAAAATCTGACGCACATTTTTCTAAAAACTGTGCAGTCTTCTTAAAATAGCGGTGAACCTGTTCCTTCATACCGTTTTTCTCTCCGGCAGCAATCTCTCCAATTCTTTCTCTTGTTAATAAAAAACGTTCTTCTACTTCTTTATTGCTCTCTTTAAATAACTCTCTATAATCCATATAAGTCTTATCATCCTCTCTTTCTATACTTTTGCATAATTATCATCACATCATAATAAATGTAATTCCAATAAAAATCGCCACAATATTAATGCAGATTCCTGATATTTTGTATTTCTGGCTAGTTTTCGCATCATCGTAGCTCATTACGCCCCAGAGAACACAAAAAAATGCAAGAATCATGAGGATACAGCCAATTAATCCCCCAATAACATTCAGTCCTCCACCGGTCACGACAGACAATATTGTTAAAATCACAAAACCTATTAAAATGATAATCCCCATAACCAATGTAATTACAGCATTCTTTGAAACCTTTTTCTCAGAAAAGGAAATATTTCTTGTATTCATACTCTGGCCTTTCCTTTCACTTACTTTTCATCTTTTAATCTTCTTCTTTCTTTTTATTCTTTGCCTTCCATTTGTGATAAATAAATCTGATAATGCAATAGATGATCCAGCCAATCAGACCACCAACCGTATTCATCATCAAATCATCTACGTCAAACACACCAACCTTTGTGATAAGCTGTAATGTCTCTATGCAAAGGCTGAATAAAAAAGCATATATAATAATCCGGATACATCCGGTTTTCTCCAATCTCCATATCGGAACTAAAAAACCTATTGGGAAAAATACAAGCAGATTGCCAAATAAGTTTAGTAAAAATGCTCCGGCAGAAACATAATTCCTGTATATAATAAAACGGCGGATTTCCTCAAAAGGAACTAAGTTATAGCGATATGTGCTATAGCCATCCCCTCGTCCAAGCCGGTCGCTGAATAAGACAAAATATATTACGACACAGCCATATAAAATCAATAATAAAAGGCTTAGAGACCCTAACCTCTTTCTGTTTTCATTCATTCCTTTCCCAGCCTTTTTCCCTCAGAGCATATTTGAAAAATACTCTGGTTATTCTCGTTTCCATTCTTTTTGCTTTTATATTTCCTATAATACATTTTAAGGAACCGGTATGTAAACCGGTTCCCACCATTTTTAAATCATTATTTTCCCTTTTAATTTCAGGGCACGTGCTCCACTGACAATAGAAACCACGCCAACGCTGACTCCTACAATTACTGTGATAATTCCAACAACAATTCCTGAAGCACCAATCTGTCCCAATGTTTTAAAAATCTTTTCGTTCATACAAATCTCCTGTCAGAATATTACTTTACTCCATACTGGTCATAGTATGCATCAATGGCTGCTTTTAATTTATCATCAATGATGACTTTTCCTTTGTATGGTTTGTTGTAAAGATGTTCTACAACTTCTTCCATTGTAACGATTGCCGTTGTCTTCATTCCGTACTTTTCACTGATTTCTGTAAGAGCACTCTTCTCTCCCTGACCTCTTTCCATACGGTCAACAGAAACAACTAATCCTCCGACTTCTACATCGCCCTGCGCCTTAATAATCGGGAGTGTCTCCTGAATAGAAGTACCTGCTGTAGTAACGTCCTCGATAATGATAACTTTATCTCCATCCTGGATTGGGCTTCCAAGGAGAATTCCCTTATCACCGTGGTCCTTTACTTCCTTACGGTTACTGCAGTAACGGATATCCTTATCGTACTTTTCTGAAATAGCGATTGTTGCAGCAACACTTAATGGGATTCCCTTGTAGGCAGGTCCAAATAATACATCAAAATCAAAACCGAAATGGTCATGAATTGCCTGTGCATAATATTCGCCTAATCTCTTTAACTGAGAGCCAGTACGGTAAAATCCTGTGTTAACAAAAAATGGAGTCTTTCTTCCACTCTTTGTCACAAAGTCACCAAACTTCAGTACGTTGCAATCGATCATAAATTCTATAAACTCTTTTTTGTATTGTTCCATAACAACCTCCGATTTATCCTTTTGATTTCTATGTATTCTCGAAATTCTATTTATATCCTGTTTCAAGAATACATTCAGTTGTTCTGATTCTAACACAGTTTATTTGTATTTTCAACACGCTGGAGCGTGTTTGAAAAATGCTCTGGGAAAATGTATTCTGCAAATATGCTTATTTAATAAGTATATATTTTAGTCAATACATCCTATAATCTCGTTAATATCCTCGATATGGTATCTTTCCATATATGCCTTCATTCCGTCTAATACTTCCATTGTCGCACGAGGATTATGGAAATTCGCTGTTCCAACAGAAACCATTGTCGCACCTGCCATCATCATCTCGATGGCATCTTCTCCAGTGAGAATACCACCCATTCCGATGATCGGAAGCTTACATGCGTGGCTTACCTGATAAACCATACGAACAGCAACTGGCTTGATTGCAGGACCGGACATACCGCCTGTCTTATTCGCAAGCACAAACTTACGTCTGTGAATATCAATCTTCATTCCCGTAATCGTATTGATAAGAGAAAGTGCATCACATCCACCGGCTTCTGCTGCCTTTGCCATCTCTGTAATATCTGTAACGTTTGGGCTTAACTTCATAACGATTGGCTGTTTTGCCTTTGCCTTGATTGCCTTTGTAATTTCATATAAAGCATCTGGATTCTGACCAAAAGCGATACCACCCTCTTTTACATTTGGGCAGGATACGTTAATCTCTAATAAATCAACTGGTTCATCTGCGAGACGTTCTACAACTTCCACATAATCGGAAGTACTCCTTCCACATACATTGACAATAATAGATGCTCCTTTTTCTTTTAAATGAGGAATATCTCTCTTACAGAATAAATCGATTCCCGGATTCTGAAGTCCGACAGCATTCAGCATTCCACCATAAGTTTCTGCCACACGAGGGGTAGGATTGCCCTCCCACGGTACATTCGCCACACCTTTTGTTGTGACTGCGCCAAGTGCTGCAAGGTCTACGAACTGTTCATATTCTGCACCAGAACCAAATGTTCCTGAGGCAGTTGTCACAGGATTTTTAAATGTCTTTCCCGCTAATGTTACTTCTAAATTCATGCAAACACTACCTCCTTTGCATCAAATACCGGACCATCTTTACAGATTCGGGTATTGTTTACGTTTGTGTGATGGTCTTTTCCCTTTGTCTTGCAGATACAGCCAAGACAGGCGCCAATTCCACATGCCATTCTCTCTTCTAAGGAAATTTGTGCTTCCATTCCGTGTTCTTCGGCATAAACTGCGAGAGCTTTTAACATTGGCATTGGTCCACAGGCATAGATTACCTTTCCTTCAACACCATATTTTTCAATGGCATCAATAACGGTTCCCTTTGCTCCCTGACTTCCGTCTTCTGTTGCAACTTTTACATCACAGACAGCCTCAAATTCGTCTTTTAAGAAAGTGGAAGTTCTGTAACCAAGTACAACTGTTTTTTCTACATTAAGCTGTTTTGCAAGCTCTAACATTGGAGGAATCCCGATACCACCACCGATGATAATCGCCTTTTCCTCTTTTAAAGCAAATCCATTACCGAGAGGTCCCATAACTTCTAAGGTATCTCCCTCTTTCATCTCGGAAAATTCTTTTGTTCCCTCTCCGGCAACACGGTAAACTACTCTTAAAGTTCCCTCTTCTTTATTAATACCACAAATACTGATCGGACGAGGCAAAAGCTTACTCTTGTCGTTACAGTACATTGCAATAAATTGTCCTGGCTTTGCTAATGCTGCCCCCTTAGGGAAGGATAATTCCATGTCGAATATCCCCTCGTCAATCTGCTGCTGACGAACAACTTTTGCAGTTTCTTTTATCATCTCCATCTCTTTTCCTCCTTCTAAAAATAATGTACTCCCGAAAATTTCCCCGCAAAATCGAGTGCTGAAAACTTCCAAACAACCTACTTCTTATCTTACCATAAAATCTGCCGCACTGGCATATGAATATCTAATTTTATGAAAAGAAAAAATTTCCGTCAAAAAAGCAGATAAAACAATACTCTATCCGCACACTATTTTATGCCGTTTCATTCTTTAAAATATAAACCGGCAGCGGCGGATTATTGGGTTTATTATAAAAAGCTTCCACAAGTACAGTATATTTATCATCCGTCAATTCTCGAAGCCATGCAAGTACCTGCTTCTTCTCTTCAAAGCCACTGTCTCCCCCGCTATAAATAAGCAGGGAAATCATGCCTCCCTCATGAAGCAGATTCAGTCCCTTTTCAAGGGCCTCGATTGTTGTATCTGCCTTTGTGGAAAGGCTGTGATCCCCTCCAGGAAGATAACCGAGATTAAACATGATAAGAGAAACACTGTCTTTTTGAGCATACTTATCCATATGTGCATGACTGTCTAAAACAACTTCTGCCCTATCAGAAAGCCGTTCTTTTAAAAGCCGTTTTTTTGTCTGCTCTATCGCCATTTCCTGGATATCCATAGAAATTACTCTGCCCTTTTCTCCTACAAGCTTCGCCAGAAAAACGGTATCCTTTCCGGTTCCTGCTGTTGCATCAATGCAAAGAAGGGGTTCCTTTATCATCTGCTGTATCCGTTCATGACAATATTGTGTGATTGGCGTTCTTCTCTTCATTTTAATCTTGACTCTCCAATTTTTATTATATTACTATTTAATTCAAGTAAATTTAGCTACTGTCAGCCCTCAGGAAGATACCTGCTCCATATTTGTAATCTCGGAGCAAAGGTTGGATGCAAACGCATAAGCGAACATTCAACCTGCAGCGACTAAAATTACAAATATGGAGTAGGTATCTTCCTGAAGGCGTCTGTCCTTAATAAATTAATCTTTATTTAACGAAAAGGAAATAAGCAGCAACAACAATACCTAAAACAATACGGTATACACCAAATGCCTTAAAGTCATTCTTCTTAATATATCCTAACAGGAACTTGATTGCTACGATAGAAACGATGAAGGCAACTAGCATACCAACCACAAGGATTGTCACTTCCATTCCTGTATAATGGAAACCATATTTTACAAGTTTTAAGAAGCTTGCTCCAAACATGACCGGAATGGATAAGAAGAAAGAATATTCTGCTGCCACAAAACGGGAAGTTCCAAGAATCATCGCTCCAATAATTGTTGCTCCTGAACGGGAAGTACCTGGAATAAGAGCAAGTACCTGAAAACATCCGATAATCACTGCAATCTTATATGTTAAATCAGATAATTCTCCTACTTGTGGTTCTCTGTGTTTATTATAGTTCTCAACGATAATAAATAAAATACCGTATAAAATTAAAGTAAAGGCTACGGTTGGTGCATTATAAAAAAGTGCATCAATTTTATCATTAAAAGCAAGACCAATAACTGCTGCTGGAAGACACCCCACGATTACCTTTCCCCAGATATCAACGGTCTCTCTCTTTTCTTTTGCAGACTTCTTCGGACTGAATGGATTCAGCTTATGGAAATAAATCACACATACCGCAAGAATCGCACCAAGCTGAATGACTACTAAAAACATTTCCATAAAGTCTTTGGGTACATTCAGCTTAATGAATTCATCCACAAGAATCATATGTCCTGTAGAACTGATTGGAAGCCATTCTGTGATTCCTTCCACAATTCCAAGCAGGATTACTTTTAACATTTCAATTAACATTTATTTGTTCCTCCTGTAATATTTATCGCTTCATTCTACCATAAGTTACCGTATTTGTCCCCCTATTGCCGTAGAAGATTTTTGCTATTTTCTAAAAATTATATAACTTTATAGAAAGATAGTGCACTGCTACTCTAATTCTAAAAGTCCCTGTTCCATCAGATATTTGATAGAAAACAGCCTCGGTTTCTTACTGTTATCAAATCTTATTTTTATCTTATCGTCTTTTAACTCAAGAATCGTGCCTTTTCCAATATTTTTATGAACCACTCTTCTTCCCTTTTTGAACTCCTTTTTATCATAACGAAGTTCGCCGATATAGCGGGATATCTGTGCGTCCTTCTGATAAAGTTCCTTTAAAGAATATAGGAAAAGATAGGTTTTAGCTCTTGTAACAGCAACATAAAAGAGCCTTCTCTCTTCCTCTAAATCTGCATCTTTTACTGCTTTTTTATGCGGAGTTGTCCCCTCATTAATATCCATAACAAAGACGACCTCATATTCCAGTCCCTTTGAGCTGTGCATTGTCGTGAGTGTCACCCCGCTTTTTTGCTGCTGCCGTCCTGCCTCCATCTGCTTTTCTAATTCCTCCCCATAAGAGTCTATGTAGGAAAACCATTCTTCAAAACTATGATATTCTTTCGCACTTTCCTGAATCTGGTTCAATACTTCCTCTAAATCATCTGGATTCATCCTTCGAAACTGTGCATATTCGTTCATATAGTCCTCATAACCAATCCCGTTACGAATATATTGTATGGCAGCATATGGTTCCATTTTTCGGAGCAGGCACAAATCCATCTCCAGCTTATCAATCTTTTCATAGAGCCATTTTTTGCCGAAGGTTTCCTGCTTTAACTTTTTCAAATCTACCTGGGGGTCAGTAAGCATACTTCTTGAAATATAACGTTTTGGGCGATTCATTATTTGTAAAAATAACTTTCTGTCTTTGTTTCCCATCGCAATCTTTATATACGTTAATATATTTCTTGCAATCCAGTGATCAAATATATTTGGAATCACATCTCGCATCTGAAATGGGATATTATACTCCATCAAGCGGCCGACAAGAAGTCTTGGCTGTGTATTTGTTCTGAAAATGACTGCCATTTCTTCTAGTGGAATTCCCTTTTTATGATAAAAACGTATTCCTTTTAAAATATCAGTGCATTCTTCTCCAGCATCTTTTAAATATCGGAATGTAATCGGTACCTTTTTGCCGCGGGCTGCCTGCATATTTTTCGGAAAACGCTTTGTGTTATGGCTAATGAGATGTTCCGCACTGTCCACAATCTCTGCACTACACCGGTAATTCGTATTTAAAATTACTTTTTTCGCATCGGGATAATCTTTTTCAAATCCAAGCATGATTTCCGGCCTGGCCCCACGGAAACGATAGATGGACTGATCATCATCTCCTACAATAAACAGATGATCTCCTTTTCCTGCTAACATCCGCACAATCTCATATTGTACTTTATTAATATCCTGAAATTCATCAATTAATATATACTGAAACTTTTGCTGCCACATGGCGAGGATATCTTTCCTCTCTTTTAAAAGTTCATAGCAAAAGACCAACATGTCATCAAAATCTATGAGATTCTCCTCTCGAAGTCTTCTCTCATACCCCTCATAAATCTGAGCAAATAGCTCATCAGAGCAATTACTGCTGTGATAGTAGGAAAGGGACATCATCTCTCCTTTTACATAACTGATTTCGTTAATGATGCCGGAAAGGAATTCCTTCTCATCTTCGATTTCCAGTTCCATATTCTCTGTTATCTCTTTGATATAACGCCGCTTTACATCTTCACGGATAATATTTCCTGCCGTATATCGGTATGCATAGCGAAGAATCATAAAGAAAATTGAGTGAAAAGTACCAAATGTTACCGGTGCATTCTCCATCCCATCAAAGGCAAAAAAACGCTTTCTCATTTCTTCTGCCGCTGCCCTTGTAAATGTAATAACTAATATATTCGATGGATGTACCCCCGCATTTTCAATAAGCCATTTTACGCGATAAGTAATTACAAGTGTCTTTCCTGAACCCGGACCGGCAAGAACCATTAACGGACCTTCTTTATGTGTGATCGCTTCTTCCTGTTCTTTGTTAAAAATTGCTGGCACTTCTCCTCCTCCTTTCTTTCTGTATGTACTCTCGGAATCTTTTTATATTATAAGGATTCTAAAAGTAATCCGAGATAACTCATCTATTTTTTAGAGTTTCTCCTGCTTTAAATGTATCTCTCTGCAGGAGTACATTATCATTAATGATAAAATAAATGTTTGCAAAATAAAAGGGTGTCTCTCAACACCCTTTTATCTTTAATGCAGTTAAGTTAAAATACTCTTCTGCCATTCTTTGCTATTAATGTTTTGCAACGCTCTTAAGATATGCTTCAACTTCAGCTTCTGTTGTCAAAGACATTGCCTTAGCTGCAACAGCATCTGCTTCTTCTTTTGTCCAGAGAGAGATTCCCTTTCTGGTTGCTAAGATAGAAGTCGCACTTACACTAAATTCATTCATTCCAAAGGAAATTAATAATGGAGCAAGTAATGGGTCTGCTGCTGCTTCACCACACATACCAACCATGATTCCCTCTGCTCTTCCGGCTTTGATAACACGTTCGATAGAACGAAGTACTGCCGGATTGTAAGCGGAATAGAGATATGCAACCTCTGCATTACCTCTGTCTACTGCCATAGTATATCCTGTAAGATCGTTTGTTCCGATACTAAAGAAGTCTGCTTCTTTTGCAAAAACATCTGCCATTAAGCTTGCTGCAGGTGTCTCGATCATAATACCAACTTTGATATTCTCATCGTATGCAACACCTTCTGCCTTCAGCTCCTCTTTCAGTTCTGCAATCATGTTCTTCACTGCACGAAGCTCATCTAAACATGTAACCATAGGAACCATGATACGGATATCTCCATATGCGCTTGCTCTAAGCAATGCTTTTAACTGAGGACGATATAAATCTTCTCTCTTTAAGCATAAACGAATTGCACGGAAACCGAGGAATGGATTCTCTTCTTTCTCAAGAGCAAGATAAGGAATCTCTTTATCTCCACCCACATCCAAAGTACGGATAATAACTGGTTTGCCCTCTAAAGTCTCAGCTACCTTCTTATATGCTGCAAACTGCTCTTCTTCTGTAGGAATCTGAGGACGATCCATGAAAAGGAATTCTGTACGGAATAAACCAATTCCCTCGCCATCACACTCTACTACTTTAAGGGCATCTTCTGGCTTACCAATGTTTGCACAAAGTTCAACCTTAACACCATCTGCAGTTTTTGTCTCCCTGCCAACAAACTGAGCAAGGGCAGCTTTCTCTTCTAAATATGCTACTCGTTTCTGTTCATACTCTGCCTGAAGTTTCTCATCAGGATTAATATATGTCTGACCTTCTGAGCCATCTAAAACGACCTTATCTCCGTTGGAAATCTTTTCTGTGATTCCCGGTATACTGAGTACAGCCGGAATTTCAAGAGCCCGCGCAAGAATTGCTGAGTGGGAAGTCTTACCACCAACCTCCGTAAGAATACCTGTAACATTCTTAGGGTTGATTCCTGCAGTCATAGATGGAGTTAAGTCTTCTGCTACGAGAACAGTTCCCTCTGGTACATTCGCCAGATCTACATCTTCTACATCCAGAAGTATCTTCAATAATCTTGTCTTTATATCACATACGTCTGTTGCTCTCTGCTGGAACATCTCATCATCAATAGAAGAAAACATCTGCATATAATAATCACAGATTTTCTCTACTGCTGCTTCTGCACACATCTTATCATCTGCAATGCTTGTCTCCATCTGCCCAGTCATCTCTGGGTCCATAAGGAGAAGGACATGTCCTTCCAGAATCTCTGCTTCTTTCTCCCCTACTCTTTCTTTCATATCATCTGCCATTGCCTGTGTTTTTGCAATACACTTGTCAAGGGCTTCTGCTAATCTCTTCTTTTCAGCGTCAACATCACTGACTGCTTTATTATCGTATGCAAGGGAAGGCTCTTTTACAATAACAGCGGAACCAATACCGATTCCTGCTGATGCACCAATACCAGTATACATTATCTTCACCTCAAATTTTGATTTACAATTATTCTCCTAAACCGGATTCAATCATTTCGATAGCAGTCTTTAATGCTTCTTCTTCGTCAGCTCCATCACACTGGATTTCTACTTCAGAACCGCATTTGATGCAAGCACCGATAATGTTAAGAAGGCTCTTTCCGTTTGTTGCTTTACCGTTGAAGTTGATTGTTACGTCACTGTCAAACTTAGCCATTCCTTTAGCGAATACTCCTGCCGGTCTCATGTGAAGTCCCTGTGGGTTGTTGATTGTAACTTTCTGTGATACCATAGTTAATTTCTCCTTTTCTTAATAGGTTAATATAAATTAAATAATAGCTAAAGAAAACAGGATACTGTGCTGCTGGCTGATGCATTCGGTTAGTATTATACCCTGCATTCATACCTCCCCTTGTTCCTTTAGTACTCATTATTTTACCATTTTTTATATACACTGTCAATATAACAGCGCTTAGAGCGGTTTGAAAAATACTCTGGATTACCCGTAACTTTTTTCTTGTAATTCCATTTAAATCCTTGTAGATAAAAAGATATATTCTTTCTTTCCTGCCTCATCATCAGGATAAAGTTCTACATATTTTTTAGCTGCCTCATACGCCCTATCGTACTCCTGCGCCTTCTCATAAATAACAATCTTTCCGTACATAAAACCGGCCTTCGATTCGCCGCCCTGTTCGATTCCTTTTTGTATATATTTGAGAGCATTATCATAATCTTTCTGCTCTACATAAATCTCGCAGATTTTCTCTAAAAAATCTGTGTCATTTGTGCTGTTCCATCCCTGTTCATATACTTTCACGGCAGCCTTCGCATCTCCAGATTTTGCAAGACATTCACCCTTTAATATATAATACTGTGCATTTTTGCTATCATTATTTATGAGTTTATCATATATTTTCTCTGCTTCATCATATTCTTTTAATTGATAATGACTCTCTGCTAAATAGCAGGTCATATCCAAATCAAGCTTACCTGCAAATACAGACTGAAGTTTTAACGCCTGTCCAAGATAAGAAATCGTTTTCGAATAATCTTCCTCTTTAAAATAAAGCAATGCCTCTTTACGGTATTCTACTTTCTGCTGATAGTTATGCCACTGAAAAACACCAATTCCGGCAAGTAAGATTACAGCAGCGATTACAACACGAATTATAATTTTACGCATAGAAAACCTCATTTCTCTTTCAACGAAAGAAAGGATGCCGCAGCATCCTTTCCAAAGAACTATTATTTTCTTAAACCTAACTGTTCGATTAAGGTTCTGTAACGTTCGATATCTTTACCTTTTAAGTATGCAAGAAGATTTCTTCTCTGACCAACCATCTTTAAAAGACCACGTCTTGAATGATGATCCTTAGGATTTGCTTTGAAGTGGTTCTGAAGGTCGTTGATTCTTGCTGTAAGAAGTGCTACCTGTACCTCAGGTGAACCTGTATCTCCTTCTGTTCTTGCATATTTTGTCATAATTTCCTGTTTCATTTCCTTTGTAATCATGTTACAATTCCTCCTATTATTATAATCACCTTTACGAAGATAAGGTCGGAGACTCCATACCCTGGCAAAGGTTCTAGCAAAAAGCATCTTTCATAGATTAGCATACTCTTGTTTTTTTGTAAAGTTTTTTTACGAATATTTTTCAAGAAGTTTTTGAAAATATTCCGGAAGCGGTGCTTCAAACTCTACATACTCACCTGTTCTTGGATGAATAAAGCCAAGTACTCTGGCGTGAAGGCACTGTCCGGTAAGCCCCATCGCATTCTTCGGCCCATAGGTTGTATCCCCCAAAAGAGGATGCCTTATACTTGCCATATGCACGCGGATTTGATGGGTTCTTCCCGTTTCCAACTGACATTCTATGTGATTAAACTGATGGTTCAGATGACTGAGCACTTTGTAATGTGTCACTGCACGCTTACCATTCTTCGGTTCCACCGCCATCTTCTTTCTATCTGCCGGACTTCTTCCAATCGGTGCATCCACTGTTCCCTCTTCCTGTGTAAAATTATTGTAGACAATCGCCTCATACTTTCTTGTAATGGAATGTTCTTTTAGCTGCTCTGCCAGACTTTTATGCGCCATATCATTCTTACATACAACAAGAACCCCTGTCGTATCTTTATCAATACGATGGACAATTCCCGGACGAAGTACCCCGTTAATTCCGGAAAGATTATCCCGGCAATGATATAACAGCCCATTAACTAATGTTCCCGTATATCGTCCCGGACACGGATGGACAACCATATCTTTTGGCTTATTGATTAAAATAACATCCTCATCCTCATAAATGATATCTAAATCCATCTTTTCTGGAAGAACTTCTAATTCCTTTAACGGAGGCACACAGATAACAACATTGTCCTCCACTTTAAGACGGCAGCCTGGCTTTTCTTTTTTATCGCCAACAGTTACCCGGCCTTCTTTTATAAGTTTCTGAATATAAGAACGCGAATGCTCTTTTAACTCTCCGGCTAAAAACTGATCAAGGCGCATTCCCTCCTGTTCTTCCATAACGGTATAATAATATTTTTGTTCTATATTTTGTTTTTGATTCTGCTGCATCATTTCATTTCTTTCTGCCATTTTCCCGTCCTGCCCTATTCCTGCTCTTTCTTTTTAGAAAATACTCTGTTAAGATCTTCTTCCTGATAGAAAAACAGTATCAGCACAACTAGCATAAATGCGGCAACCGTTACATAAATATCTGCCACATTAAATACTGGAAAGTTAATCAGGCTAAAATAAATAAAGTCTACTACATATTTCCGAAACACTCTGTCTATCATGTTACCAACCGCTCCTGCCCCCACAAAATACAGGCAGGCTTTCAGTGGTATAAAATGTTTTTCTTCCGGAATCTTCCCTGAAATCCACAGGAGACCGACAAGTACTGCTAATGTGATAATCAAAAAGAACCACTGTTTATTCTGCATAATGCCAAAAGCCGCTCCCCTGTTCTCCACATAGTATATTTCTAATACATTATGAATAATCTTAATACTTCCTATCGGTTTTAATATTTTTACCGCCCACAACTTTGTAAGCTGGTCAATCAGTAGTAATACAAAAAAAATGACTACTGACTTTGCTTTTTTTCCCATGATAATTTTATTCCTCCTGTTATTCTAGAGCGTGCAGGTTGCTGGAATGATTTTTCAAACACGCTCTAAAACCGTAAGCATCTCTTCTGGTGTTACATCCTGATAAATTGTAGCTTCACCCACCTTGTCTAAAAGGATAAACTTAATCTTTCCATGTTCCATTTTCTTGTCATGTCTTGTTTCTTTTACAATATCTTCTGCTTTAAGTTCTTCTGGTAATACCGGAAAATCAAAATATGCATATAATTCTTTTATTTCTTTATTTTCTTCCTCACTAATATAACCTCTTTGGCAGGATATATCCGCTGCCAGTAAGGAACCTACTGCGACACACTCTCCATGTGCAAGAGAAAAATTCATTAACTTTTCGATAGAATGACCCAATGTATGACCAAAGTTAAGCAATGCACGCACACCATGTTCCTTCGGGTCTTCCTCAACAACTGCCCGCTTAATCTCACAGCTGCCCTCGATCATATAAGCTAGTGCCTCATCTTCCCTTTTTGCTACTGCCTCTTTATTGTCTTTCATCCATTCAAAATATGCTTTATCGCGAATCAATCCATGCTTGATCACTTCTCCCAAGCCGCTGTGGTACTGTCGCTCAGAAAGTGTTTTTACCGTGTTTACATTAATATATACCAGCTTTGGCATATAAAATGCACCAACCATATTTTTATAGGCATGATAATCTACACCAGTTTTCCCTCCAATACTGCTGTCTACCTGTGCTAAAAGACTGGTCGGAATCTGCACGAAATCAATTCCTCTAAGATACGTTGCCGCTGCAAATCCTGTGAGATCTCCAGTAACACCTCCTCCAAGTGCAAGAAGCATATCTTTTCTGTCAAATTCATGCGTAATAAGAAAATGATACAGACTATCCACTGTAGATAAGTTCTTACTTTCCTCTCCTTCCTGAAAAATGTACACTTCTAACTTCGCACACTCTTTCTCTAAAAGACTGCACACTTCCTCAAGATAATAAGATGCAACCTGCCTTTCTGTTACGATGCAAAGTTTCCGTTCTTTTATTCCAAAAACAGAAAGTTCTTTTACTAATTGATTAAAATTATTCTCAATTACAATATCATATACCTTTTTACCCTCTGCAGTTACTTCTAATCTTTTTGTTTCCATTGTTCCCTCCAGAATAAATATTTACACAGAGAGGGGATATATGAACGGCCTCCACTCCGTCCATATATCCCCTCTGTCTTTTCTCGTTCAACTATTCTTTTATCATCTTTTATGTATTCGCTTTATGTATCTGACATCTATGTCAGCTTAAAACTTCGTAAGTTCCGGGGACAACATATCCTCGCTTACAATCTCGTCTCTTAAATCTCCAGATACTTCAATATTACCTGGTGCCACAATAAAGATATTATTAGAAATCGCTTTAAGAGAGCCATCTACTGCGAAACTTGCTCCACCGATAAAATCAATGATTCTCTGTGCCTGTCCGATTTCGATTCCCTCTAAGTTCACCACAATTGTCTTGCCTTCCTTTAAGAAATCTGCTACAATCTGTGCTTCATTAAATGTCTGAGGTCTGATTACTTTCACACTTTCACCTTCTTCTTCTTTTCCATGAAATGGGATTACTCTGCTCTGACCGTCCTCATCGTCTTCCTGTAATTCTGTAAGATCTTTCTTCTTACGTCTTAAGGAAAGAATCGGTTTATGAGGTTCTTCTTCCTTATCTTCCATCTCTTCTTCGTCATAACCTTCTTCTTCGGTTACTTCGTTATATTCCTCATCAAATGGTTCCGTCTCGTCATCAGCATCATTTAACTTCATCATGTTTAAGAACTTTTCTGCGAACTTCACCCCATGTACCTCCTGTTATTTATTATAATTCCGCGCCCCAAAGATTCCGGTACCAACTCGTACCATTGTTGCACCTTCTTCAATGGCTACTTCATAATCATTGGTCATACCCATAGACAAAATGTCCATAGATACATTATCAATGTTTTTCTCTCTAATGTCAACAAATAATTTGTGTAATTTCTTAAAATAACAGCGATTTTCTTCTGGATTTGCCACAAAAGGAGCACTTGTCATCAGTCCTCTGATGTGGACATGTGGAAATTTGCTGATTTCTTCTACAAGACTCATCACCTCTGGACCGTCGATACCAAACTTCGTATCTTCCTGCGCGATATTTACCTGTACAAGTATCTGTGCGTCCACACCTTTTTTTACCGCTTCTTTCTCAATCTGTTTTGCCAAATGAAGGGAATCTACAGAATGAATCAATTCTACTTTATCAATAATATATTTCACTTTATTTGTCTGTAAATGTCCAATCATATGCCAATGTACCGGTTTTGAAATATTCTCATATTTATCACACAGTTCCTGTACATAATTTTCTCCATATTCAAGCTGTCCTGTCTCTAAAAGTTCCTCAATATCAGAGAGAGGTTTCATCTTACTTACCGCAACAAGCGTAACTTCCTCCGGTTTTCTTCCTACACGTTCACATGCTTTTTTTATGTTGTTTTGTACATTTTTTAAATTTTCCTTCAGCATCAGTAAATCACCTGGCCTTCCTTCACTGTATCACTATTTAAAATAATTCTATCATAAAGTTCTATTTTACTGCCGGAAGTAGAAACAATGCAATAATCTCCATTCCTTTCAACCATATCCACCAGAGCAAAAACCGCATAACCCTTATTTACCATATATACCCCCAGAATCTCTACCTTATCGCTGTCTTTTATGGTATATATCTTTTGTTTATCCGTCTCAGATATAATAATTGCGGTCTTCAAATCTTTCGATACAACATAGGCATATTTATCATTTGTTTTATAGACAATGGCTGAAGTCTGTCTTAATACTTTTTCTCCCTTTTTGTTTGTTTCCATAATATTAAGCTGGTCTTTTTCAGCAGAATTGCCTCCGTGCACAAGAAAACTTTTCGGGATTCTGTAAACACTCTTTTTCACAAGAGAACTGGACGGAATTTTCAATCCATTCGTTTCTGATAATGTAAGTGATACAGACAGATACCGCTGATTTAAATAGCGCTGTATATAATTATCAAATGACAGTATCACATAATACTTTCCATTCTGTTTCAGGCAGCGGTAGGATGTTGTTGTCGTAAAATTATCTTTTTGAAACGTAACCTGTATGGATGAATTATCCTCTGCTCTTTTTTTGAGGCGGTTATAACCATTTTGTCCAACCGGCACCATCAGCTGCCAGTCCTGCCCTTTTATAAAACGATATACCGGAGAACCGGCTTTTTGCTTCTTATTCGTTCTAAGATCACTCATCTTCGCCTTACTAAGAAATGTTTCTTCTGACACCTGGCTCTGCTTTAAATTCTCCTGCCCATCAGACACAAAGGAAACCAGTCCCTCCTGTGCAGAGGTTACTTCAACGTAAGAATCTTTCCCATATTTTTCTTCCAGTTCTGCTTTATGCTCTGTCAACATCGCATCCGTATAATCTAACAATGTATTGTTTATGTCATTCTGCGTTTCATAGGATAGGGAAAAATGATTATCCGTATATCCCTCACTAAAAATTTTTAACTTTTCTATGATCTGTTCTTTTTCATCAAGACTCATTGTATTCTTTTTTTCGAGTACTTTTTTTAAATAATCCTGAATCTCACCGGTAGTATCTATCATATATACTACACCGTTTTTATTTACCATCGCACCATCCTGGACATAGTAATTAATATATCCATCCTGCGCTGTATTGACCAGATTTTCCTGGCGAAGAATTACTCCGGTCCCTTCTATGTTATCCACAATATCGCTTGCACTCACCTCATAAATAGCAAGCTTATCTTTTCCAATATAGGTAAGCATATATGCCATCAGATATACTACAATAACAAGAAACACCAGTGTTCCAAGATTGATGTGTATATGTAGCTTTCCCTTTTCTTTTCCGGCCATATTACATCTCCCATCTATTTAGCGCCGCGCCATTTAGATAATCACAGCGTATCCCCTGAACATACTGCCGTTCTTCCATAAGTGCTTTCCACTCATCTGTAAGCTTCCACCAACTGTTTCCCCAATTTGAAAAGGCAGAATCTTTTTCCGGTATTCGGCTAAATAGTCTCTCTACAACAATATCTTTTCTTAAAAGAGAGATAAATTCTGCCAGGCGTTCTATATACTCCTGTTTTGAACATATCTGTATATTGCCCGCTTCATATTCTTTATATAATGCACATTCCTTTGGAATATATAAAGAATGTAACTTTACCATAGAAACTGGCAGTGCAGATAATACTCTTGCAGACTCTCTGGCATCCTCCATCGTATCTCCTGGAAGATTCAAGATCATATGCACACAAACTGGAAAATGATATGGCGCAATCAATAATACAGCATTAATAAATTCCGCCAGACCATGTCCTCTGTTCATAGCCGATAATGTATGATAATTCACTGTCTGAAGTCCTAATTCTATCGAAACTTCAATACCCGTCCGCTCACGGAAATTCTGAAATGCTTCCAAATAATCCTGTCTTATGCAATCCGGCCTTGTTGAAAGAGAAATTTCAACGATATTCTCCATTCCAGCGGCCTCTTCCATATATTGAAGCAAGGCAGGCAGCGGCAAAAACGTATTTGTATAATTTTGAAAATACACAATAAACTTATGAGCATGATACCTTTTCTCTACTTTTTCCCTGGAGGACTGTAACTGCTCTAACACAGGCATCGTACTTTCTTTTGCTTCAAATCCTGTTCCTGCATCTGCACAAAAGAGACATCCGCCTCCCTCTTTTCTATTCGGACAGGTAACCGGAAGATTTACCGGAAGCTTATATACCTTTTCTCCATATTTTTCTTTTAAATACTTTGAATATGCGTAATAATATTGTTTTTCCATTTTAGCTTAAACCATAAAAAGGCAGCCTCATAGTATTATGAGGCGCCTTAAACCTTTTCGTATCTTATTCAAATTCCAGATATCCGCCATGTATGTATATTACCGGACGGTTCTGTATCAGATAACATCGGATTATAATGCGTGAGAAACGTATTTCTGTACAGATTCCGGCATATTTTCTTTATCTACGGAAGCGCTGATTACAAAACTTACTCCAAACTTCTCGGATAAAGCATCCAGTTTTTCAACTGCATAGTCAAGGTTGTCTTTGATACAAGCTGTTGTAAGGAAACTGTCAAGATAAATCTTATCTAAGTCATGATCCTGAGAGATAATTCCTGCGATAAATCCGAGGAACATATCTGTATCTGTAACATTAAATTCAGGAACTACGATAAGACGAATCTGATTGCTAAGCTCATACATATGCTTATTGTTCTTATCAAGGTAAACGATCGTGCCTTTTGTCAGCTTAATGTCATCATTTACCTGCTGAATTAAAATTTTAGTTTTTCCTTTTCCTTTCGCTCCTGCAATAATATCAATCATGTGAATATCCTCCTTTAGATATGTTATTGGACCGTAGTCCTTTCTTTTGTAATATGAAAGGCTCGTGCCACTTTCTTATATGCTATATTATAATTTATATCATATAAAAGCACAACCTTTAATTTGCAGTTTTCTCTAACAACTGTGACATAGATGAGTACAGCATATCTTTTGTTTCTGCTCCAAGTACTACAGAAAAGAAACGCTCTCCCTTTTTATTCTTTGTCATTAGGATCAGGCAGGACTTAGCCATGGAAGTAGTTCCTGTCTTTCCACCATACATAACAACGCCCTCCGGCACTGGGAATTCATTCAACAGATAGTAGTTTGTACTCTGCATATACTCATTAATTTGTGTTTTCTTCGGCGTAGTGTATGTCATTGTATAATCTTTAGAAGATACCGTATCAACAAAAGTATCATACTTTACAGCTTCTTTAAATATCAGATAAAGATCATACGCCGTTGTATAATGATTATTATCATGAAGTCCATTCGGATTTACGAAATGGGTATGCGTCGCTCCTAATTCTTTGGCCTTTGCATTCATCATGTCAATAAATTTAGATTCGGAGCCAGCCACATACTCTGCAAGTATCACTGCACAGTCATTCGCTGATTTGATAAGCATTGTATGAAAAACCTGCCCTACCGTAACAGTGTCTCCCTTCGTAAGTGTACTGATAACCGCTCCATTCTCCGTCAGATTAATATCATGTTTTAACGTAATTTCATCATCCATATTTCCATGTTCTAATGTTAATAAAGCTGTCATGACCTTTGTAATACTCGCTGGATACAATCTATCAAAACAATGATAAGATTCTAATACTTCATTGGTGCTGTCATTGATGAGCAGATCCGCATAATCATTACTCTGATAATTTGGATCGGTCGCTTCTGAATCAGATAACACTGCCAGATCCGATGCCATGCCTTTAAGATCTGACCCCACCTCTTCTTTATTTTTTGCATAATAAGAGGCAAAAGAATCTGTAATCTTAAAAGGCGCTGTACTGCATCCACTACATAATGCTGCTGCCAAAACCAAAATGCTTATTGTGCATATTAATTTCTTTTTCATAGTCACTCTTTTCTTTTTGTCCTATCTGTACATCTCACGCCACTCAAGATCTCCTCTTTCAAGTGCCTTAACTAATAATTCGGCAGTTGCAAGATTCGTTGCAAGTGGAATATTGTGTACATCACATAAATGCATAACATTGAAGATATCTGGCTCATGAACCTGCTGGTTCTGTGGATCACGCAGAAAGATAACCATGTCTATAAGGTTATGTTCAATCTGTGAAGCCATCTGCTGTTCTCCGCCAAGCGGGCCTGCCAGATATTTGTGTATTGTAAGGTTGGTCACTTCCTCAATCAGTCTTCCGGTCGTTGCTGTAGCAAACAACTCATGCTTATTGAGAATTCCTCGATACGCAATACAAAAGTTCTGCATCAGTTTCTTTTTTCCATCATGTGCGATTAATCCAATATTCATATATTTCCCCTCCTAGTAATGTCTTTGTAATCCTATATTTAGTACAATCCCTATACCTGCCATATAACTTAAAAGTGATGTTAATCCATAGCTTACGAATGGTAACGGCAATCCTGTATTCGGAAGAAATTCCGTTGCCACTCCAATGTTTATAAATGATTGAAAGCCTATAAGCGCCGCCATTCCCGAGGCAATGAGCCGCCCGCTCATATTCTTTGCCACATATGCCGTCTTTAAACATTCTATCACTATTATAGCCAATAATGCAATAACAATAACACTTCCAACAAAACCGGTTTCCTCTCCTACTACCGAGAAAATAAAGTCCGTCTGCTGTTCCGATACAAAACCGGTATCTGCTACAGTAACATCGGCTATGGTATTATTATTTAATCCCTTTCCGTACAGCTTTCCTGAACCGATTGCCATAACAGAATTATCCTGCTGATACGCTGATGTGGATGAGTATTTTGACGGTTCTAAGAAAGTCATAATTCGGGTAACCTGATAATCATGCAGTAAGATCTGATTCGGTGTCTGAATATACCATATGAATAAAAATCCAAGTGGTATCATTACTGGTATAATGATCTTCAACCATTTCTTAATTAAAGCCATTGAAAATCCACCTACAAAAATGACAGACAGTAAAATAAATGTAATGTCTAATGTTGTAGACAAGTTCGGTTCTATTACTACCAGAAAAAGAGGCAGGGCACATAAAAGAGCAAGTTTAAGCAGTACTTTCCACTCCATGAGATCTTCCTCATGCTCCTGTATGTATACCGCCACAAATATAATCATAATAATCTTAGTCAGCTCTGATGGCTGCAGTCTGGTAAATCCAAGATTAATCCATCTTTGTGCACCATTTACACTAACACCGACAAGCTTTACGAGAACAAGGAGTACAATATTAATCATATATAAAACTCTGTTGAAACCACATACAAAATTAAAATTTACAACAGACAAAAACAACATTACTCCTGTACAAAATATAAGTCCAACTAGCTGCTTGCTCGTGTAGCTGCTGTCCGCACTATTGATAAACAATACTCCCATTCCACTCAAGATGAGAACCGCGCCTATCAATACCCAATTATAATTTTTAAATTGGTATTTCTGCTTTAACATGTTTGTCCTCCTGTATTCGCTACCTTGGAGACCGCAACTCCTTAATCGGAATATTAGCATAAATTGCCGGAACATTTCCGTGTCCGCCATCCGATTCCATCTGCGTTATCTGAATATCTAATCCGTCTGTATCAATCTCCATGTACTTCGAAATCACTTTTATTATGTCGTTTTTTATTAATTCCATCGTTTCCGGCGAGCAGTTTGCACGATCCGACACTAAAACGAGTTTCAACCTGTCCTTCGCCGTATTTCCCGATGTTTTTTTTCTAAGAAAGCCATCCATGAACCCCATTAGATTCTCCCCCTTTAATAGCCACGCTTAAATAAGTTTGCTATTTTTTTCAGAATGCTTTCTGTCTCGAATTCCATAATTGGCACTTCTTCTCCAAGCACTCTATGACAAATATTAGCAAACGCTTTTCCAGCCTGTGTATCAGAACCAACAAGAGGTTCTCCTTCATTTGTTGCAATAACAATACTCTCATCATCTGGGACAACCCCAATTAAATCAATAGCCAGAATATCAACAACATCTTCTACAGACATCATGTCTCCACGCTTGACCATATCCATGCGGATTCTATTGATAACTAATTCAATCTTTTTCAGCTCTTCTGCCTCTAAAAGTCCGATAATCCTGTCTGCATCACGAATTGCTGAAACTTCCGGAGTCGTTACAATGATTGCTCTGTCTGCACCTGCAATCGCATTCTTAAAGCCCTGCTCAATTCCTGCCGGACAGTCAAGAAGAATATAATCAAAGTCTTTTCTTAATTCATCTACTAACTTTCTCATCTGCTCTGGACTTACTGCACTTTTATCTCTTGTCTGCGCCGATGGAAGCAAGAAAAGATTAGAATATCTCTTATCTTTGATTAATGCCTGTTTTAAACGACAGTTTCCTTCCACAACGTCTACAAGATTATATACAATGCGATTCTCAAGTCCCATAACCACATCGAGGTTACGAAGTCCGATATCTGTATCAATCATAACAACTTTCTTTCCAAGTTTTGCAAGCCCCGTTCCAATATTGGCCGTTGTAGTGGTCTTCCCAACTCCACCTTTTCCAGATGTAATAACAATTACCTCACTCATCTCTGTTCTCCTTTATATTCATTAACTAATACTGATTTCGCTAATCAACGACCTCGTAATCGTCTCAATGAAAATACTGTCATTCTCCACGAATGCAAGCTTTGCCAGCAGTTCCTGACGATTCTTCTTTTTGGCATTCTTCTTTGTATTTTTCACCCTCTGATCCGGCGAGCGCGCAATATAACTGCCAATCTGAATCTGCATTGGTTCCATCATAAGTGCCGCTACAAAAGCACTATTATCCTCTGGATAGCCTGCATGTACCGTTCCTTTAAGGCAGCCTAATACAACAACATTGCCACCTGCAACAATCTGCGCCCCCGGATTAATATCCCCAAGAATTACTATACTTCCATCTACTTCTATCTTCTGTCCGGAACGTAATGTTCCACGGTAAAACTGTCCATTCTTTGCAATGCGGTTTTCCGGAAAAGACTCTGCTTCCTGACGTTTCTTTTCCTTCTTTTCTTCTTCTCTTATCTCATTAAGTACCTTTGCGAACTGCGTCTCATATACTTTTGCACCATCAATCACACAACTGATATTCAGTCCGCTGTTTTCAGATATTGTATCAACCAAAAGATTCTGTTCTCCTGACGTGAGCTCACGTCCTGTAAAACTGACTGCAATCGGTTTATTTAAATCGAAAAAATGAGTAGATTCCTTAAACTTGTTCCCGACTTCCCGAAGAAGTTCTTCAAAAGGAAGTGTCGGATTCAATACAATCTGAAATCCATATTTATTCCCTTTAATAATGACGGAACTTTTCATATCTCCTCCTGTTTTCTAACATGTGCTCCCGGAATCTTTCTGTACTTGAATTTGTGAGAGTACATCATTAATCATTACTTCCATCTGAACCTGTAGGCAGTAATGCTGTTGTTGCTTTTTTCTCTGCCTTGCTGGCCTTTCCAAAATAGTACTTATAGATATCTCTGGCAATCTCTGCCGCATTTGCTGAAGTATAACCATTTGGCACTACTACAGTCATGGTAATATCTGGATTGTCATATGGAGCATAAGATATAAATAATGCATGGTTCGGACGCTTTTTATTTTCCTGTGCCGTACCAGTTTTACCTGCTACCTTCATACCCTGTTTCTCATACAGATATTTGATAGAACTGTCCTTACCATTTACCACTCCAATCATACCCTTTTTGATCAGATCAAATGTGGAAGACTTTATGTCTAACTTCTCTTCTGTTCTCTTCTTATATGATGTAATTACACTGCCCGAAGAATCTGTTGTCTTCTCTATAAGAGAGAGGTCTATTAAATTCTTATGATTTACAAGAGAAGTTACATATCTTGAAATCTGACTTGGTGTATAACTGTGTGTACCCTGTCCAATTGCAGAACGAATCGCATCTTCATCAGAAATATGTGGTTCGTATTCTGTAATCTCTACTCCGGATTTACGATTAAAACCGTACATAGATGCATATTTCTTTAACTTTGTCAGACCTCTCTGGCTATTATACGTTCCATTCACTGTACCAAGATTATATCCCATCTGATAGAAGAAGAAGTTACAAGATACTGCGATTGCCCCACTTACATTAAGAGATCCATGTGCATTCGGATAAATCCAGCATTTAGCTGCCGGTGAAATCTTATCAAAAATCCCTGTACACTTCACATATGTAGAGGCATTCGCTACCCCCTCTTCTAAAACTGCTGTGGAAGAAATTGGCTTAAATGTAGATCCAGGTGCTGTCCTTGACTGCGTTGCCCTGTTTAGCATTGGAGAAGATAAATCCGTATTAAGCGATGCATAATAGGAAGAGTCAATTCCATTCGCAAGGCGGTTATTATTATAACTTGGATAAGAAACCATTGCCTTTACCTCCCCTGTATCTGGATCTGTGATAACAACGGAACCAGAACATGGATCAAGTGCGAGCTGAGCCGGCGTAATCTCTATATTCTTTATCTTCTTATACATAAAGTTATAGGCAGACATTTTACCTGTATACAAACTATTATAGTCCTTATCTTTCTTTTTATCAAGAACTCCCTGATCATACAAAAGCAGGCAGACCTTCTTGCCGCTTAAATTGCCGTTTTTAATCATATACTCATATAGAATTTTATCAAAGTCTTCCTCAGATTTCAATGCATCAACAATATAATTTATCAATTCATCATAAATTTCATCTGCATCATAATAATCGGACTTTATGTTAAAAGAACTGATATTAATCCACTCATTATTAATCGCATGTCTTAAAAATTTACGGAACGTAATCTTCTCATCTTTCCAGTCAAGGTATACCTGATCATTCTCGTCAATTGAAGAAGCAACAAGAATACCATCGTTCTCAAGCATCTTGTAAATATAGCTTACATAGTCTTGTTTTTCTTCACTTAAGTTCTTACGGATTGTCGTGCCGCTCTGCAAATCTTTTCGAAGAGTACTAAGAACCGTTTCCTGCTTTTTCCTGTAAATCTGATAGACATCTTTTTCATTCGTTTTGGCCTTTTTCCTTGAAAGCTTGGAAATATTAATAATATTATTATCAATAAGTGCATAATACACATCTTTTATTGGAACTCTCTTTTCAGAACCTGCTGTGTCTGCTGTTGTCAGATGTGCAAGCAGAATTCCTGCAAGACGTCTCTCTAAAATATTATATGCATATTTTTGTAAATCTGCATCAATCGTCAGATAAACATTATTTCCGGCAGATGCCTTTGTTGTCTTTACTGTCTTAATAACCTTACCAAGATTATCTACCAAAACATCTTTCTGGCCTTTCTTACCCTGGAGAGTACTTTCCATTGTTTTTTCAATTCCGGTTTTTCCTACAACATCGTTTGCTTCATACTTGCCGCCATTGCCATTCAGTTCTTTTAATTCACTTTCTGAAACAACACCTGTATATCCTAAAACAGAAGAAAAATATTTGGCATCATTATATTTACGAAGAGAGTCTGCCTTAATTGAAACTCCCGGATATTCATCATCATGTTCTGAAATTGCCGCGATACTTTTATCGCTGATATTCGTTGCTACGGTAATCGGCGTTGTCTGAGAATAACGATTCATAAATACATCATATCTTACAGACATAATCTTTAATGTATCCTCTGTAGAATAACTATCTGCGATTCCAAACATATTACCTGTTCCCTGCGGTCCGTTCTTTCCACTTCTTAAATATTCATATACCTCTTCTGGTGTAGAATTCAAATACTTCTCCGCTTTCTTTTTCTCGTCTCCTGAAAGATTATCAATATTGGTAATACCATAAATATCTTTTTTAAATCTGGCCAGCGAAGAACCTGATACCGTAAACTTCAGTTTTCCCTTACTGTTTACTGTCATAGGAAGACTGTAGTTTATCGTATCTCCATTCGTTTCAAGCACCTTGATCAGCTTGTAGATTACTTCGTTCTTAACATCATTCTCTGTTACTTTCTGACCATTCTTCCCATTCGCATTCGTTCTCTCACGAGCAATTCGGCTTGTCTCGTCCGTATTTTCCAATGTCACCGTATAAGCCAGCTGGTTATAGGCTAACGTTTTTCCATTACAGTCATAAATATTACCTCTTGCACCACTGATTTCTATCGTCTTTTTTATTTTGTAATTAAAGTTTGCTAAATGTTCGTCACCCTGTATAATCTGCAAAACAAAAAGACGATAAATAAGGAGGCAGAATAACACCATCAGCAGTACTCCCATGATTATAATACGATTTGAAAGCAGCTCTATAATCTGTCCTCTTAATTTTGTTTTATCTTTTTCCTGCTTTTTCTTGAACTTAAACAAAATCTGCACCCCTCTTTTCGTTCTTTTCCAGCCAATCATTTATCCTTAATAAAATCTGGTAGCATACAAGCCCTACCGCTACGGTATATACCATTTCCGGGAGAATAATATTCTTAAGGTAGTAAATAATCCGCAAATGATTCTGTAAAAGTCCGCAGAGAATATACATAATAAATCCATAAATCAAATCATTCACTCCGATTAAAACGAGAGGAAGAATATTATCATCAGAATAATAAATCCGATTAAAAAATCCATCTACGAAACCGAATACCATATATAAAAAGGCAAATCCACCGATTGTCGAACCGTAAAAAATATCCATCAGCAGACCACTGAAGAAGCCAACAATCATTCCTGGTTTCTGTCCGCGCATTACCGCTACTGAGGAAATAAGAATAAGTAAAATATTTGGCGTGATTCCTGCTAACTTAATCAACTCAAACACAGATGTCTGTAATATAAAACAAATAAATACCAGCACTGCTGTCACAATTCCTCGTTTCATAATAAATCCCTTCTTACACAAATGGCGGAAAGAGAAATATCTGTACGATACTCTTATTTCCGCCTGATTTATCCTTTAATCTGCACTGTCGCTGTCTGCGGGAACTTCTTTTAACTGTGTGATGACCAACACATCCTCGATATGCTGAAAATCCACAAATGGAGTTACCTTAGCAGACTTTGTAAGATTGGAGGAGTCTGTGGAAATCTTGCTTACTGTTCCGATTTTGATTCCCTCTAAGTACTTAGAACTGATATGTGACGTAATCAGCTCCTCTCCCTCTTTCATATCTGCATCTTTACTAATATAGGTCACATCAATTGTGCCATCTTTTTGCACAGACTCGCTGTTTCCCTGTACAACACAGGTGTCTCCTGCCTGTGAAGACTTTGCACTGACACTACTGCTATCATTAATGATAGAACATACTTTAGCATAGGTACGGCCAGTCTCTGTCACAATTCCTACCAGCCCGCCATCCGCTATAACGTTCATATTCACCTTAATTCCATCTTTGGAACCTTTATTAATAACAAATGTGTTATACCAGTTGCCGCTTCCTTTACTGATGACTCTTGCGCCAACCTTCTTGTACTGAGAATAGGCCTTGTCTATCTTCAAGAGCTTCTGCAGATTATTTAATTCTTTTTCGTTGGTACTTAAAGTTTCGTTTTCCTGTGTTAACTCTCTGACTTTTTCATTAAGCTTTGCATTCTCTTTTTTTAGTTCTTTCATACTCTTAAAAGAGCCAGCATGATCGCCTACCCATACACCAAAAGAGTTAATTCCGTCCTGCATTGGGATTACTACTGTTTCTGCAACCGCAGAGAGAGGTTTCACTGCATCTTTTAATACTGCACTGACTGACAGAAGCAATATGCAGATGATTGTCAGAAAGACAAGCATCGTTTTGGGTGAAAACTCAAAATTATGACGATTTTTCATAGTACCACTCCCTGATTAGTGAAAATCAGAATCCTGTAAATTATGAGCCAGTCTTTCATAATCCGGATTTTCCATGATCATTCCAAGTCCTTTTACTACAGTAAGTTCTGGCTCTTCCATCTTCATAATAGAAAGACCTGTCTCCTGCTGAATAAGAAGATCAAGATTCTTGATATGTGTAGAACCACCAGTCATACATACACCATCATGCATGATATCCATAGATAATTCTGGCGGAGTTTTCTCTAAAATAAACTTGATTGCATCAATGATAGAAGAAAGGCTTTCTGACATTGCCTCAAAAATCAGATGATTTGTAACAGTTACCTTATTAGGAAGTCCCGTAATAAGATTACGTCCCATTACATCATAGGTAATCTCCTCATCCTCTTTGATACCGCTGGCAAGCTGCATTTTCAGTCTCTCTGCACTCTTCATACCAA
Source organism: Anaerobutyricum hallii DSM 3353 (assembly GCF_000173975.1). Taxonomy (GTDB): domain Bacteria; phylum Bacillota; class Clostridia; order Lachnospirales; family Lachnospiraceae; genus Anaerobutyricum; species Anaerobutyricum hallii. Next base: position 10,676 of record NZ_ACEP01000088.1, on the reverse strand, counting down.
TCACAAGATTATGCTTTTTCTTTACAGTCTGCTGGATTGCCTCATCAAACTTTGTTCCACCAATTTTTAAGAGACGGCTCTGCACGATTCCTCCAAGACTGATCAGACTGATTTCTGTTGTATCTGCTCCAATATTAACAATAAGACGGCCGGTTGCATCCATTACGTCAAGTCCTGCACCAAGTGCATCTGCAATTGGCTTCTCCACAATACGAATCTTCTTTGTCTTTAAAGAAGAACTTGCGATCAGGTCATAGAATGCACGTTTCTCTACTTCTGTAATATCAGATGGTACTGCGATATAAAACTCTGCGTTACCGCCGGCAGCAAGACCTTCTGCAAACTTTTTGCCATGCATTCCTTTAAAATAAAGCTGGATCATCGTCTGCATCGCTGTAAAATCAGCAATAACACCGTTGATGATTGGCTGTTTTACTTCAATGTTCTTCGGTGCTTTCTCATACATAGAATATGCTTCATCACCTAATGCTAATGGTTCTTTTTTCTTCACCATAGCAATCATGTTCTTCTGATGTAAAATTACTCCTGCGGCTTTCTGGTAAATTTTGATGGAATTCGTTCCCATATCAATTCCATATATTTTTTCAGACATTGGTATGTCTCCTTTCGTTAGCATTTATACATGAAACAAATGCGGCATTACCGCATTTGTTTCTACTCTTTGTCAGCGTACTTTTAAAATCCTTTATACCTGATTTTAAAAGTACATTTATCCTCACATCATCTGCTGTTCTCTTAAGCTGGTATAACACTTATCCCCTATAATGATATGATCAGAAAGCGGAATCCCCAGGAGTTCTCCCGCCTCTTTTATCTGTTTTGTAATCACAAGATCTTCTCTGCTTGGTTCTGGACATCCCGACGGATGATTATGAATCAAAATCATGTAAACTGCCTCGTACCGAAGCGCCTCCACAAAAATGGTCCGAACCGGAACCCAGGAACTGTTCGCTGTTCCTTTCGACAGTAAAATCTCTTTCATCAGCCTGTGCCGTCCATCCAAAAGAAGAAGCATTACCTTTTCAACACAAAGATGCCGCATCTCTTCCATATAATAGGACGCAATATACTCTGGCGAGCTAAAATCACTCTCTTCTTTAATAGAAGCTCTTGCCAGACGTTTCGACAACTCCAGTGCACACAAAATCTCAATTGCCTTGACATTCCCTATTCCCGGAATCGTCTTTAACATCTCCATATCCAGATGATACAAGCCTGCCAATCCTTTATAAACAGGATGTCTGTCCAAAAGTGCAAATGCAAGTTCTAATGCCGAGTAGTTCTTCGTTCCACAACGGATAAGTACGGCAAGTAATTCTCCGTCTGTAAGGCTCTCTGCTCCTGCCTTCAAACACTTCTCATATGGACGTTCTGTTTCCGGGCGCTGCTTCATCGTTACTGACTGTCTTTCCATATTGGTCCCTCCTGAATTCTCTCCAGACACGGACACGCTGATTGAAAATATTTTACCATAAAAACAAACTTTTGTATATAGGGTTCAAGGGTAGGTTTCGTTAACTTTCTGTGTCATTTATTAAGATATTTTTAAGTTTTCCTGTCTCATATATTTTTTGCAGAGACATCATAATTCCATATTTGGCATGTTCCCATGTAAGTCCGCCCTGGAAATAAACGGCATATGGTTCTTTCATCGGACCATCTGCACTAAGTTCAATCGAGGAACCGGAAACAAATGCTCCCGCAGCCATAATTACCTGTGCATCATATCCTGGCATATCCCACGGTTCTGGACGAACAAAACTGTCTACCGGTGCGGCCGCCTGAATTCCCTCACAGAAAGCTACCATAAGTTCTGGATCATGGAATTCTACTTCCTGAATAATATCATGACGGCTCTCCTTGCTGTCAGGAATTACTTTAAATCCTAACTTTTCATAAATATTTGCCGCAAAAACCGCACCCTTTAACGCGCCCTTTACAACTGTTGGTGCTAAGAAAAGTCCCTGTGTAAGTGAAGTTGTAACGCCAAGCGTTGCTCCCACCTCTTTGCCAAGTCCAGGAGAAGTCAGACGGTAAGCTGCCCTGTCGATACATTCCTTTGTTCCACAAAGATAACCGCCGATCGGAGCAAGTCCGCCACCTGGATTCTTAATCAGAGAACCGACAATCAAGTCTGCTCCTACCTGTGATGGTTCCTCAATCTCAACGAACTCTCCATAACAGTTATCTACCATACAGAGTACATCTGGTTTTCTTTCCTTAATAAAATGAATCAACTCTCCAATTCTTTTTACAGAAAGAGTCGGGCGGGAGGCATAGCCTTTGGAACGCTGAATAGTAACAAGCTTTGTTTTTTCATTTAATGCCTTCTCAATACCATCCCAGTCAAACTCACCATCTGGCAGCAAATCTACCTGATGGTAACTGATGCCATATTCTGCAAGAGAGCCATTGGACGGACGAATCCCTATAACTTCTTCCAACGTATCATATGGCTTGCCTACAGGGGATAACAGTTCATCTCCTGGTCTAAGCTGGCTCATTAATGCAAGCGCAAGCGCATGTGTTCCACAGGTAATCTGTGGTCTTACCAATGCATCTTCTGTTCCAAATACATCAGCATAAATCTTTTCTAATGTCTCTCTTCCAATATCATTATATCCATAGCCAGTTGTCGGTGCAAAGCAAGCCTCACTTAAATGATTTTTCTGCATCGCACGGAGCACCTTCATCTGATTACATTCTGCAGTTTTATCTATAGATAAAAAGCGGTCTTTTAATTCTTCCTCTACTTTCATGCAAAAGTCGTAGACCGGCTTTGCGATTCCCATCTGTGCATAATACTCTTCCAGTATCTTATCTCTTTGTTCCATTACAGATTCCTTTCTCTTTTATTATATTTAAAACAGAATCAAGCAGGTTCTTTTCCTGTTCATATTCCTTTTTATTCAGCCAGACAACTTCTTTTTCCCGTCGAAACCAGGTAAGCTGTCTTTTTGCAAAACGTCTTGTATCTCTTTTGACTTTATCGACAGTCTCCTCTAAAGACATCTCCCCATCAAAATAATCAAAAAACTCTTTATAGCCAAGTCCCTGCATGGATACAAGATCCTTTGTGTATCCTTCTTCTATCAATCCTTTTACTTCCTCAAGAAGCCCGTCCTCCATCATCAGATCGACACGTCTGTTGATGCGGTCATACAGCACTTCTCTATCGTGATATAATACAAAATACGCAAAATTATAAGGGGAGTCTTTCTGCCTTTGTTCCTTATTATGCTCCGATAACTTATGTCCGGTCTCTTTATGGTATTCGAGTGCCCGGATTACTCTTTTTACATTATTAAAATGTACAATCTGTGCATATTCCGGGTCAACTTCCTTAAGAATTTCGTAAAGATATTCTTTTCCTTTTTCTTTCGCAAGCTGTTCTAATTCCTTTCGGTAACTCTCCTTTCCTTCATGCTCTGAAAAGTCAATATCATAAAGCAACGCCTGAATGTAAAATCCAGTTCCCCCGACAATAATCGGGATATGACCTGCAGCATAAATCTTCTCCATCGCAGCTTTCGCTCTTTCTACAAAAACAACGACGTTGAATTCTTCTGATGGATCAAATTCATCTACCAGATAATGCGGCACTCCGTCCATTTCTTCCGGACGAATCTTTGCTGTACCGATATCCATCTTTTTATACACCTGCATGGAATCTGCACTGATAATCTCTCCGCCAATACTTTTTGCCAGACCAATAGAAAGCTTTGTCTTTCCGGCGGCTGTCGGTCCGGTTAATATAATAAGAGGTTTTTTCTGTTCCACAACCATCCCCCTCTACTGTACTCGCTTAAACTTTTTTTCTAATTCATACTTTGTCATAGAAATAATCGTTGGACGGCCATGTGGACACTGATATGGATTATCGAGCTTCATAAGCTGATCCATCAGTGCATCCATTTCCTGATAAGACATGGCTGTATTACCCTTTACGGCTGCCTTGCAAGCCATCGTTGCCAATCTGTCTGTGATCATTTCTAAATTCATCTTACCACTGTTTTCCTCTATCTGGTCAAAAATTTCGATAAACAGCTCCTGCGGGTCAATTCCGAGCAGATTCGCCGGAACCCCACGAATACAATACTCGTTTCCGCCGAATTCTTCAATAAGAAATCCAAGTTTTTTGAAAGATTCTTCACAAATCTTAAACTTCTGCTGTTCTTTTATGCTAAAAGTAAGAATGACCGGAGGGGCAACCATCTGCTGGACAATTGTATTATTTTCCAAATCTTTCTTTAACTTCTCATACATTACCTTTTCATGTGCCGCATGCTGATCTACAAAAAACAGCTTCTCATCAAATTCTACCAGCCAGTAGGTGCGGAACACCTGCCCGATGATACGGTGCTTTGGACGGGCTTCTTCGGAAAGGAGCGGAACATCGGCGAAGCTCATTTGGGTGCCTTTTCCGTAAGTATCTGCTTCTTTCAGGAGTTCTTTCTGTCCACTTGGCTTTTTATCCTGTTTTATTTGTCTGTCATCACTTTCCGAATATTCTTCAGCTTTTGCAGTACTTTCATCCATTGATTTTGGAATCACATCATCAATCTCTTTTTTGATTGCGTTGTTCTCTCCGACATGCAGTCGGGCAATTCTTTCTTCTATCGAACTTCTTCGATTTGAAATTTCTGTTGCATTTTCTGAATTTTCACCGTGTACACCTGAATAACCATTAACACTTCCAGACATATTTCCCGTAGTGTTTTGGGCAGGATTTTGAATAGGATTTTGTGCATTATTCCCGTCATTGCCCTGGACAGAATCTCGCACATTATTTTCCATACTATTTTTTGCTAAAACAGATACCCTTTGCTCTGCAGCATCTCCCTGCTCTTTTCTCTTCTCAATCTCTCGAATCTTTTCTTGAGAGAGAGAGGAAAAACGCTCTTCAATCGCCCGTCTCTTTCTTTCGAATGGCTCTGGAATCTTCTTTACGCTTTCTTTTTCTTTCTTATCATTACCGATTCCTACTTTTGGAATCAGTTCTTTTTTTACAAAGCTGCTTCGGACTGCACTCATCACAGAGGAATATAGTTCTTCCGCATTTCGAAAACGCATCTCCATCTTTGCCGGGTGAACATTGGCATCAAAACAATGCGGGTCCATCGAAATCATTAAAGCTGTAAACGGGAACTTATGCACCATTGCATGTCCTTTATAACCTTCCTCAATCGCCTTGCTGATGATATTATTTTTCAGATAACGGCCGTTTACAAAATAATTCTCATAATTTCGATTTCCTCGGGAAATAACCGGCTTTCCGATATAACCGTCTACCAGAATTCCGTTTTCATTTCCCTTTACAGGAAGAAGATTCATCGCCACATCTCTTCCGAAAATGTTGTAGATCACATCTTTTAGATTTCCGTTACCGGAAGTAGATATTTTATTTTTATTATCACAGATAAACTTAAAAGAAATATCTGGATGGCTCAAGGCAAGACGCTGGATAAAGGATTCTACATAACCTGCCTCGGTCATTTTTGATTTTAAGAACTTTCTTCTTGCCGGTGTGTTAAAGAAAAGATTACGGATGATAAAAGTGGTTCCTTCAGGACATCCAATTTCATCATAGCTCTTTTCTTCTCCACCCTCTATCACATAGCGAATACCAGAAATTCCTTCATCTGTTTTCGTTACCAGTTCTACTTTGGCAACCGATGCGATGCTCGATAAAGCTTCGCCTCGAAAACCAAGAGACACAACGGTCTCTAAATCACTCGCAGAGCGGATCTTGCTGGTCGCATGCGGAAGAAAAGCCTTTCGAACCTGTTCTTTCTCAATGCCGCAGCCGTTATCTGTAATTCGTATAAAATCAATACCGCCGCCTTTGATTTCTACGGTAACTGCTGTAGAGTTGGCATCTACAGCATTTTCCACAAGCTCTTTTACAATAGAGGACGGTCGTTCAACAACTTCTCCGGCAGCAATCTGATTAATCGTACTCTGGTCAAGAACTCTTATCTCTGGCATAATTTCTCCCTTCTGACATTTCTATCTTTTCTCTATTATTCCATCACTTTTTATTTTTATGATCTCAATGCATTCATTATTATAGATATATCACTATGTTTGTATTAGGGAATAAACATACTATGTAACAGTCAATTTACTTACACTTCTTCTGCAACTCGTAAAGCTGATTCATTGCTTCCATCGGTGTCATATTACTGATATCTAACTTCTTCAATGTTTCTTCTACTTCACTTTTCTTTGGCTGTTCCGCAACCATTCCCATCGTATCAAACAGGGAAATCTGTACTGGTTCTACCTCTTCTGTATGTTTCTTTCCAATATTTTTTGTATTCGCTGTAATATCAGACTCTTCTAGTTCTGCTGCGATTTCTTTTGCTCTTTCTATAACAACTTCTGGAACGCCTGCAAGCTTGGCAACCTGAATACCATAACTCTTATCAGCACTTCCCTTAATAATCTTACGCAGGAAAATAATCGTATCACCTTTTTCCTGTACGGCAATGCAGTAATTATTAACACCTGGAAGCTTACCTTCTAATTCAGTAAGTTCATGATAGTGAGTCGCAAATAGTGTTTTCGCACCAGATAGTGAAGAACCAGCTATGTACTCTACAACTGCCCACGCAATAGAAAGTCCATCAAAAGTACTTGTTCCTCGTCCGATTTCATCAAGAATCAGGAGACTGTCCTTTGTCGCATGACGCAAAATATTGGCAACCTCACTCATTTCCACCATAAAGGTACTCTGCCCAGACGCTAAGTCATCAGAGGCACCTACTCTTGTGAAAATACGGTCCACGAGACCAATGTTAGCAGACTTTGCCGGAACAAAAGAACCAATCTGTGCCATCAGTACGATAAGCGCAGTCTGTCTCATATAGGTAGACTTTCCTGCCATATTCGGTCCGGTAATAATATCCACACGATTCTTTTTATGGTCAAGCAGCGTATCATTGGCCACAAAAAGTTCCCCAGACATCATTTTTTCTACAACTGGATGGCGGCCATCTTTAATGTCGATAACTCCTCTCTGATTCAGTGTTGGTCTTACATACTGGTTTGTCTCTGCGACAAGCGCAAGAGAAGCAAACACGTCTGTCCATGCAATCACACTTGCTGTCTTCTGGATTCGCTCCATCTCAGCAGCAAGTTTTTCACGGATTGCCACATAGGTCTCATATTCTAAAGCGTACAACCTATCTTCCGCTCCAAGAATCGTTCTTGCAAGTTCGGACAGTTCTTCTGTTGTATAACGTTCTGCATTGGCAAGTGTCTGACGGCGAATATAGTACTCTGGCACTAAATCTTTATAAGAATTGGTTACCTCTATATAATAGCCAAACACTTTATTATAACGCACACGGAGATTTTTAATTCCTGTCTTTTCACGCTCTCGTTCTTCTAACTCGGCAAGCCAGGTTTTTCCATCGGTCTTTGCCTTCTTCAAATGATCAATTTCCTCATCAAATCCTTCTTTGATGATGCCGCCTTCCTTGATTGGGATTGGTGGGTCTTCCTCAATTGATGCCTCCAGTAACTCATGAAGATCTTCTAATGTATCCAAATCCCCGGCCATTTTAGCAAGAACCCCTTTACTGAACTGTGCAAGAATATCCTTGATATATGGCAGATACTGAATCGATGTCTTAAAAGAAATCAAGTCTCTTGGGTTCGCACTGCGATAACTTACTTTCATTGTAAGACGCTCTAGATCATAGATAGAATTCATGTACTCACGAAGTTCTTCACGCGCCATAAGATTATCTTTTAACATTTCCACCGCATCCAGTCTGTCCTGAATCGCTGTTTTATGAATCAGTGGCTGTTCGATCATCTTACGGAGCATTCTCGCTCCCATCGCTGTTTTTGTCTTATCAAGCACCCACAAAAGACTTCCTTTTTTTCCTTTTTCTCTCAACGTCTCACAAAGCTCTAAGTTTCTTCTCGTAGAACTATCGATCACCATATAATTTTCTGTGGAATACACTTTTAATTCCATTAAATGTGAAAGAGAATTCTTCTGAGTTTCATGAAGATACTGTAATAACGCACCACTTGCAATCACACCAAACGGATAATCCGTAAGACCGATTCCTTCTAAATTCGCAAGATTATACTGTTCTTTAATTAACATTTCACAATTATCTTTTTCAAAATAATAACTTGCAACCGGAGAAATAACTGCGCCGACCTTATCCTTGATAAAGTCAAAGTCCATGCCGCAGATACAAAATGCATCATTGCAGATAATCTCTGATGGCTGGAACTTATTCATCTCATCAAAAAGTGCGTCCTGATGTTCAACCTGCGTTGTTCGAAATTCACCGGTAGACAAATCACACACACCGATTCCGAACAGGTCATCTTCACAGAACACACTCATAATGAAATTATTTTTTGACTCATCAAGGCTCTGGGTCATAACATTGGTTCCCGGTGTAACTACACGGATAACATCCCTCTTTACAATTCCTTTGGCAGCCTTTGGATCCTCCACCTGCTCACAGATGGCAACACGAAATCCTTTCTCTACTAACTTATTAATATATGGTTCACAGGAATGGAAAGGCACCCCGCACATAGGCGCCTTTTCTTCCTGGCCACAATTTTTCCCAGTAAGAGTGATCTCTAACTCTCTTGACGCGGTAAGCGCATCCTCATAAAACATTTCATAGAAATCTCCCAGACGGTAAAACAAAATACAATCTTTATATTTATTCTTTATCTGGAAATACTGTTCCATCATTGGAGTTAGTTTAGCCATTGACGCTCAACCTCCCCAGATAATAGAATCCTTTGGATTCCTCTAATACAACAGGAACAATCTTTCCAATTAAAGAAGCATCTCCCTTAAAATGTACGACGCTGTTATTAGATAATCTTCCGGTAACCATTGTATCATCTTTCTCATCAATTTCTTCTACTAACACCAGTTCTGTATTACCAGTAAGCTTACCATTTTGCTCTTTTGCCGCCTCATTTACTACTTTTAATAAGCGGTCAAATCTTTCATGTACCACATCGTCTGGCACCTGGTCTGGCATTTTTGCCGCCGGAGTTCCAGAACGTTTAGAATAAATAAAGGTAAATGCACTATCGTATTTTGCCTTTCTCACGACATCAAGTGTCTCCTGAAAATCTTCCTCTGTTTCTCCCGGAAAACCTACGATAATATCTGTTGTAATCGCAATATCAGGCACAGCGGTACGAATCTTATCTACCAGCTCAAGATAATGCTCTTTTGTATATTTTCTATTCATTAACTTCAAAATACGACTGCTTCCTGACTGTACTGGCAAATGAAGATGCTTACAAATCTTCTTGGAATGTGCCATTACCTCAATAAGCTCATCAGACAAATCCTTTGGATGAGAAGTCATAAAACGAATTCTCTCGATTCCCTCTACCTCTTCTACCATTGTAAGAAGCTTTGCAAAACTGATTGGATTCTCCAAGTTCTTACCATAGGAGTTTACATTCTGTCCAAGAAGCATGACTTCCACAACACCCTCGGATGCTAACTTCTTCACCTCTGCTACAATATCTTCCGGCTTTCTGCTTCGCTCTCTTCCTCTTACATAAGGAACGATACAGTAACTACAGAAGTTATTACAGCCAAACATAATATTTACGCCAGCCTTAAATCCAAACTTACGGTCACTTGGCAGGTCCTCAATAATCTGGTCTGTCTTCTCCCAGACATCAAATACTCTCTTTCTTCCAGAAAGGCATTCATATAAAAGCTCTGCCAGCTTAAAAATATTGTGAGTTCCAAAAACCACATCGACAAACTTGAATGTTGTCTTTACCTTTTCCTGTTCCTCCGGCTCCTGCATCATACAGCCACACATGGCAATAACCATCTCTGGATTCTTCTTTTTATAATTCTTTAAAGCACCAAGTCTTCCATAAACACGAACATTCGCATTCTCACGAACTGTACAAGTATTATAGTAGACAAAGTCAGCCTTTTCTGTGTCCGCTTTCACATAACCGATATCCTCAAGAATACCATTTAACTTCTCAGAATCCTTAAAATTCATCTGGCATCCAAAAGTCTGATCATAGAATGTCAGCTTACGTCCAATCTCTAATTCTCTTTCCTTTATAATCTCTCTACACTTTGCAATAAAATACCGCTGTCTCTCCGGTTCCTGTTCCGGTGCAGGCGCGGTCGTATCAATTAATTCATAGTTTATATTCGTCATTATAATTATTTAACCTCCAAGTGTGTAAAATCAACTTTTTACGCAGATAGAGATATTATAGGATAACTTTTTTTATTTTTCAAGAAAAAAGTACTTGATTTTTATTTTTGTCTGTGCTATATTAGACAAGTCGCAACGATATGGTCGATTGGTCAAGCGGCTAAGACGTCGCCCTCTCACGGCGAAAACAGGGGTTCGATTCCCCTATCGACTATTTATTTTTTAAAACAAAATAAAAAAGTACTTGATTTTCACTTTGACTTGTGATATAGTAGTCAAGTCGTAACGACATGGTCGATTGGTCAAGCGGCTAAGACGTCGCCCTCTCACGGCGAAAACAGGGGTTCGATTCCCCTATCGACTATTTATTTTAAAAGGTTTGTCTGTCTAGGCAAACCTTTTTTGTTTCATAAATAAAATCCTTTCGTTTGCCATAGGCGGAAACCCACTACCTTT
>NZ_ACEP01000089.1 GCF_000173975.1 Anaerobutyricum hallii DSM 3353 | reverse complement strand
TGATATATGATGAATATTTCACTGTAACAAATATGAATGGCAAAACAAATCTGGTATCATGCGGAAAAAGCGGCCATCGCAAAAATGAAGGACATTTTTAAAGAAGCTTATCAGAAACAGAAGGCAGAACAGACTGCCCAAAAGGAAACAGAAGTTTCTGGAAGTACGGCTCCTGATCAGACCGACAGCACTTCCGAATCAGATGCTTCAAGCACTCATCGTAATGAGATGGAGAGTGAAGGAACAACGGAATAGAACATATAAAACCACAAAAATACTGCTTTATTGAGAAAAAATTGAGAGAATTGTGAAAGTTCTATCAAAAATTCTGTCGAAAATTAAAAAAAAGTATGGACGAAAAGCAATTTTTGTGAGAAAATAATAAACTGTGAAGACAAACAAAAGTCTTGACTTAGGGATTACTTACGGAATGTAAGTTATTTTAGTAAAAATCAATTTATACCGAAAGGAGTAATAACATGATTATCTCACAAGAAGTACAGAACATGTGCCCAGTGGCTCAGGGCGTACATCACGGAGCAGCTCCGATTCCAGAAGAAGCAAAATGGGTAAAAGCAAAAGAGGTTAAGGATATCTCTGGTTTTACACATGGTGTTGGCTGGTGTGCTCCACAGCAGGGTGCCTGCAAATTAACCTTAAACGTAAAAGAAGGTATAATTCAGGAGGCATTAGTTGAGACAATCGGATGTTCCGGTATGACACATTCTGCAGCTATGGCATCTGAGATTCTTCCAGGTCTTACTGTTATGGAAGCATTAAATACTGACCTTGTATGTGATGCTATCAATACAGCTATGCGTGAACTCTTCTTACAGATCGTTTATGGACGTTCTCAGTCTGCATTCTCTGAAGACGGACTTCAGATTGGTGCTGGACTTGAAGACCTTGGTAAAGGACTTCGTTCCCAGGTAGGTACTATGTACGGAACTCTTCAGAAAGGACCTCGTTACCTTGAAATGGCAGAAGGCTATGTAACAGGAATCGCTCTGGACGAAGACGACTTAATTATCGGTTACCAGTTTGTAAATCTTGGAAAAATGACAGATTTCATCAAAAAAGGTGATGATCCTAACACAGCATGGGAAAAAGCAGCAGGTCAGTATGGCCGTGTAGCTGACGCAGCTAAGATTATCGACCCTAGAACAGACAAGGTAATTGACTAATTAAGGAGGTAGAGAAGAATGGCTTTATTTGAATCATATGAAAGAAGAATTGATAAAATTAATTCCGTATTAAGCAGCTATGGAATCGCTTCCTTAGAAGAAGCAGAAAAAATCACAAAAGATGCAGGCCTTGACGTATACGGCATGGTAAAAGGCATTCAGCCTATCTGCTTCGAAAACGCTTGCTGGGCATATACAGTAGGTGCAGCAATCGCCATCAAAAAAGGTGCAAGAAAAGCTTCTGAAGCAGCAGCAGCAATCGGTGAAGGACTTCAGGCTTTTTGTATCCCTGGTTCTGTAGCAGAGAACAGAAAAGTAGGTCTTGGACATGGTAACCTTGGAAAAATGCTTCTTGAAGAAGACACAGAATGTTTTGCTTTCTTAGCAGGACATGAGTCATTCGCAGCAGCAGAAGGTGCTATCGGTATCGCAGAAAAGGCTAACAAAGTTCGTCAGAAACCTTTACGTGTTATCTTAAACGGTCTTGGAAAAGACGCAGCACAGATTATTTCCCGTATCAACGGATTCACATTTGTTGAGACAGAATACGATCCATACACAAACACTGTAAAAGAAGTATTCCGTAAATCTTACTCTGACGGATTACGTGCAAAAGTTAACTGTTATGGTGCAAACGACGTTTGTGAAGGTGTTGCAATCATGTGGAAAGAAAATGTTGACGTTTCTATCACAGGTAACTCCACAAACCCAACTCGTTTCCAGCATCCAGTAGCAGGAACATACAAGAAAGAAAGATTAGAAGCAGGAAAGAAATACTTCTCCGTAGCTTCCGGTGGTGGTACAGGACGTACACTTCACCCAGATAACATGGCAGCAGGTCCAGCTTCCTACGGTATGACAGATACAATGGGACGTATGCACTCTGATGCACAGTTCGCAGGATCTTCTTCCGTACCAGCTCACGTTGAGATGATGGGACTTATCGGAATGGGTAACAACCCTATGGTTGGAGCTACAGTTGCCGTTGCAGTTAGCGTTGAAGAGGCTGCTAAGGCAGGTAGATTCTAGGTTTTACGAGATTTACAAAAATTTATCGGGAGTCGTTCGGCTCCCGATTTTTGTGTTTTGACAACATATTGACAACATTTACTCTAAGTTGTTGTCAATGTTGTCACCATTTATTACTTCATCAAGCATAGAAAGCATTTTCTTAGTAACATGATCTGTGTAGCGTTTTGTTGTCTGAATATTAATATGCCCGAGTCTTTTCTGGATCAGTGGCATTGGAACACCTGCCTCATAAAGAATTGTTGCATGAGTATGTCGTAAACTGTGGAAGTCCCATTCTTCACTGATAAGAGTACAGTTCTTTGCTTTACCATGAATGCTGCGGGAAGTGTGCTGCATATTTCGTGGGTGAGCCAGAAGACCACCCTGTTTAGCATTTACAAAATGTACAGGCCTTAAATCATTAAGTGAAAGAAGGCTGTGTGTTTCTTCATCATAGTTCATGTAATTTTCTTGATAATATTCTCCGCAGGTTTCTTTATCAGTCAATTGAAATTCCAGCGTTCTTTTTAGCAAGGCAAGAACATTGTTACCAACAGTAACCGTTCTGGATGAATCGTACTTAGGTACATACAGAAGCCACTTACCACATCCAGAAGGTTCTTGCATTTGTTTATTTATTGTAATTGTTTTGTTTTCAAAGTCTACGCAATCCCAGGTTAATCCATAGACCTCTCCAAGACGTAATCCACAATAATAGCCAAGCATCAGAGCAAGGTGGGAAGGATGGCCTTCTGGAAAGCGTTCAATAATCGCATTCCACATATCTTCTTCAACAAAAATATGATTCTCTTTCCTTGTGCCTACCTCGGAATCTTTCCTTTTATTTGGAAGTGTCAGTTTGTAAGACGGATCCACAGAAATGAACTTTGCCTGTACAGTCGCATATCCAAATGCAGATGTCAACATTCCCTTAATACAAGTAAGAGTATTTCTACTCATACCAGTTCGGTGTAACTCGGCCAGAAAGTTTCGTAAGGTTTCTCCCTGTACATTTTTAAGTTTGTAAGAACCAATATAAGGTTTAATATAAAGACGGATCCTTTTCTTGTATGTATTTACAGTTGTCTCTGCAAGTTCTTGTTCTACATAATGCTCCATCCAGTAGTCGAAATAGTCAGCTACAGATTGCTCCGAGACCTTAAAAGCAATACCAGTGCTATTATATTCAGCCAAAGCTTTTGTGCCGGTTGCCTGAGCCTCCGCCTTTGTTCGGTATCCGCTACCGGTTTTCCATTTTCTCGTTCCATTCACACTGGCCAATTGAAAATAATACTGCCAGGTTTTTCCGCGTTTTCGTGTGCTAACTTTTCCCATGAAAATCATCCTTTCGAAAAAAGGGTATAAAAAATACACCCTATGCAAAATGCAGGATGCGTGGTATAATCTAAGTGATGTAAAGATTATCAGCCATCCTGGTTGATAGGTTACTAGAAATCCGGTATGGCAAGTACCGGATTTTTTCCGTTTATAGGGTCATTATACAGCGTGCAGAACATATGTGCAAGGAAATGTTGAAAAATGTTAAAAGGCTATAATGAAAATTTTTTCCTTAGACCATAATGAATAGTGAAATTTTGGGATAAATCAACCTCATCTATAGCATCTATTTTATAATACCAACAGGTACGATGTTTTCCTTTTTTTGATTTCCACGCATTCCCTATGGCCCCTAATTCATAAAGAAAATGTAGGGCATCATCAAGATTATCAATTTCGCTATAAGAAGTTCGGTTTTCTTCATAAAGAGTTTGGATATCACTATAAGAAAAAGATGGTCTTTTAATTCCAGCTATTAATTTTAAACATTGCGTACTATAAGCACTACTTTTGTAAAAAGAAGCTTGATTGAGCATTTCATTATAAAAATCTGTAGCATAAATTTTTCTAGTCTCTTTTAAAACTGTAGCTGAAAAACACGTTCTCTCCGGAAATTCTTTTTTTGCACAGTTTAGAAATGTAACAATGTCACGAGGTCGCCCAAGACTATGATCTAATAAGAAGTCAAGAGGATTTTTCTTGTCAATTGATTCAGGAAATAATATTTCAAATAGTTCTTTGTTTGAACGATTTTTATAGGGTTCGCAGGAAGCCCTTATTTTATGAAAAATCATACTAATTAAAGGATGGTCCCATTTATCATGAGTAGAGTCAAGTAACCAATATAAATCTATGGAACAGGAGGTTTTTATTTTATTTAGATTAGGATGATTTCCCTGCATTTTATTTAATATATCACTGCGCAATAGCATGATTATTTTAAGACTCTTGGCACGAGAATTAAAATAAAAATTATATTTTTTGGCAGCGGTTATCAAATTATATATAATATTTTCGCTTTGTTCACCAGCTTCCTTTTTTAATTCATCTAAATCGTCTAAAATAATAAGTAGATGGTCGTTTATTTGAAAACAATCAAAAACGAGTTGTTCAAAATAATCAATTAAATCAAAAAATCTCTTGCGGGTACTCTCATAAGAAACCCCATCAGATGTTTTAATTCCGGCAGAGTGTTGAAAATTCGAAGTCTGTAACTTGTCAGAGTGAGAAATACCGTGAGAAAGATTTCCAGTAATCTCTTGATTATTAGTAGTAGATAAAGATACTATTTTATAAAATGTGTCATCATTGTATTCAAGCATAAATTTTCTCAGCTTATTTAGCTTGCATCTGGGAAGATGTTTAAGCCAACGATGCTTATTTAATAATGAATTTGCAATTTCATATAGTAAAAACCATTTGCACAATACTGAAATATAATCATTTGTTAATTCTTGCTCATCAATATTTATGAGTTTACATATCCAAAAATTTTTAGGATCAACTATGATGCAGGTCTGTTTAGAAGGAGATTGTTCTACAATATATTTAGAAAGATAAGTTTTTCCAGTTCCCTTACTTCCAATAATCAAAAATTTTTCATTGCTATTTATTATTTCATTATATTTATTGTTGGGATCAAAGAAAAGTTCTTGAAATCTTTTATCACGAGCTTCAACTTCTCCATCAGGTAGCCCCATATATAAGTCTTTTAATTTTACATCATTCAATATAATTTCCTCCCATATTATAATTAAATACATTATAACATAAAAAAGGACAAAATAAAAAGGATTACATTTTGAATGTAATCCTTTTTAGGTGCGAGGTCGCAATGCCTCATTGACGAGTTCTTAGACTCTTGTTTCTCTATATTATCAATTATATACTAACTGGCAAAAAAACTATATTAGTCTACTATAATATCTATATTATGTCAACTGTTTTTTTATATTTTGATTATATCACAAATTGAGATTTTAAGAAATTAAGATTTTATTAATTTTTTAAGACTTTTTTAGAAAATTATGTTATAATCCCATCGTTGCCGCTCCCTATACTGGTGACGGAAGGGAGGTGCACAAATGATATCATTATACTCTTTTCTTTTTTCGGTATTGGCTGGTATTATTTCAGGAATCATTGTTGAGATGATTATGAAGTTACTTAGCAAGTGGTTTGGCCGGAAGAAGAAGTAAAGAACAACGGCAACCAAGCCCCAAATAAAACCCCTCGGTATTAGCGGTACCGAGGGGTTTTTGGTGCATAAATGATATCACCATTTACTCTTTTCTGACTTCAATATATCATATTGAGTCAGATAATTCAAGTATATCCTGGTTTGTAGCATATTATTCATTTTGGGTTTCAGAAAAATATCATTAAGTATCCAGTTAGTTTAGATGAACATATATTTTGTACGATTTGTCAATATAAATTATGAATAAAAATTGATATTATATAATAAAAAAATTATACAATTAGGAGAAAATAGTATTATGGATTTCAATGAACAAATTAAGCAGTTGTCAAAAAGAATATCGACATTAAAAAACTCAGTAGTTACAGAGGAAGCAACAAAAACCTCTTTTATTATGCCATTTTTTCAGATTTTAGGGTATGATGTATTTAATCCTACAGAATTTTTTCCAGAATATGTAGCAGATGTAGGCATTAAAAAGGGAGAAAAAGTAGATTATGCGATTATTATAGACGGAAAGCCATGCATATTTGTAGAATGCAAATCCTGTAACGAAGATTTAGATAAGCACGCAAGTCAATTATTTAGATATTTTGCCGCAGCTCCAGTTAAATTTGGAATACTTACAAATGGCATTGTTTATAGATTCTATACAGATCTTGAAAAAGATAATATCATGGATTTAGAACCATTTGTAGAGGTGAATCTTGAAAATATAAATGAATCAGGAATAAAGGCATTAATGAAATTTAGAAAAGAGACATTTGATAAATCTAATATATACAAAGCTGCAGAAGAATTAAAATATAGTACTCTTATTAAAAAAGTTTTCGAAGATGAGTTTGATACTCCATCAGATGAATTTGTCCGATTTGTACTTAATGACATATATACTGGTAAGAAAAACAAAAATATGGTTGAGAAATTCAAACCTATGGTTAGGAAAGCATTTTCAGCTTTTATAAATGATATCGTAAATCAAAAATTAAATGAGGTTTTTGATACCATGTAAGATGAAACAGAAAATACGGAAGAACAGGGGAATGAAGAGCCAGTATCTAAAATTGTGACAACAGAGGCAGAAATTGAGTCCTTTAATATTATTCGTGGTATGTTAGCTGATACTGTGCCTATTGAAGATATCAAATATAAGGACACAGAGAGTTATTTTGGGATACTTTATAAGAATAATAGTTGGAAGCAGATATGCAGAATTAATCTGGATACAAGGAAAAAGCAATTATTGATTCCAGATGAAAATAAAAAATTTATTCGTTTTTACATCGAATCATTGAATGATTTGTATAAATATAAGGATAAACTTATAGAAGTATTGAACAGATATTTGGTTAGATAAAATTTTTATAAATAAAAAGAGAACAGTATAAATGATGATATTATATGGCATCTCTGGTCTCTTTTTTTAATATTATGCGAGCAATTGTTCTCTCATCTTTAAAGATGTCCTATATTGCTCAGCATCGGGGAAGTCTATAAATTCCACAGTTTTATCAAAGTTTTCCTTAACAACCTGCTTTATCTCATCGAGTGTTACATAGAAAAATTCTCGTCTGGTATTAACCATATTTAACTTTCTGTCTTCGAAAGCTCGATGTAAAGCTGCCTCCAGAGCAGGAGCATTATCAGAGAATATCATGGCATGAACATCGAATTTAAACGGAACAGAGGCATCTCCAAGCTTATCTACTCTATCTTGCGGTTCTAATCTTCTTGTCATACCTATTTTATAAATATTTTCACCAAAAGACCCTACATTTGAAATAACATATACATATCCGGCTTTCTGGTTTGCTTCTCTGTAATCAATATCTTTTATGGACTTATCAATATTGGAAAGTTCAGTTTCTAATTCCGCTTTTTTTGCGATCAAATCCTCGGTCTCACCATGTTCTTTGATTTGGGACAGAAGATTTTTAAGTGCCTGCTGGTAATGGGTCTGTTCTTTCTTAATTTTTTTTCGCTTTTCTTCAATTTCTTTTTTGAGTTTTGCTTCTTCACGTTGCTGGGCACGAAGTTCACGTTGTTCTTCTTTTTCCTGTTGCTTTTTCTGTTGGTATTCAAAAGCCAGATATAATTCTACTATTTTTAAATCTATATAGGATTGATTAATATATACACTCATGATGGTTCCTAATTTTTGAATTTGTTCGGCGCTTTTTACGATTTTCCGTACGGAAGTTTCTATATTATTATATTTTACTTTTCCGATGGTCTCATCGCATTCGCTGTTAAAGGCTCGTAGTAATAATTTTTTCATGTCATTAACCATTTTACGACCTTTAGCTTTATTGTTATTTACCGTCCAGTCTGTATTACCAGAGGCAGCAATATCCTGTTTTATCATTTGTTTTTGTTGATTTCGAATGGTGGTTAAGCGTTCCTTATAAACATCAGATGACATAAAATTATATCGAGGTTGATAAAGACCATATTCCTGAACTAGCACTTCATCTGAAAAAGTAATGATATCCTTTGAAATCTTATCTAATTCTTTAGATTTTGCTTCTATTTCCTGCTTTTTCTTATTGAGTTCAGATTCAAGAGATGAAAGTTACTTATTAAAATCGTTGATTTTATGTTGTAGATCAATGGCATCATTCATATCAGGTGTAAGCATTTCTTTTAGTTCTTCATTCTCCTTCTTTATATTGCCGATATTAAAAATATCTGATAATCCCATGGTACCTTTCCTCCGTAATAACATATGAATTGAAACTAAAATGTTTCATTTTCAATTATACAATAAAAGCGGAAAAATGTCGAAAAAATGCATATAGATATTAAAAAATAGAGAATTGTCCTCATTTTTATTTAAGCGTAAAAAAGAAGCCAAGGTTATCCCTTGGCTTTGATGAGGATATTTAAATATTTTAAACTATAATCCTAATTCTTTCATAGCCTCTTCTTGTGAAATAAATTCATGACAATCGGAGTTTTCTTCGACTTCTTTTAACATGGCTAAATCAACTTCATTTGGTTCAACTTCTTCAATATCGTCCCATGTTTTAGGAGAAACAGTCCTTTTTGATTCATTTTGAGTGCCTTTATTAGTTTTTCTAATCGCTTATTCAATTCCATAATTCATATCTACAACTCCTAATGGTTCAAAAAATACCATGTAATTATCTACTACAGTACATTTTCCATATTTTAAGAGATATGCATCCAGTGCATCTTTTAAAAATTCTTCTGTAACATCGAGATGCTCTGCCATCTCATGTAAGTTCCTGCAACCATATTTGTAAGCAGGTAATATACTTTCAAATTGCTATGTGACTTCCAATAATCAGACCATCATGAGTAGAGAGTGGTTGTTCTTTTACTGCCAGACCCTCCTGATCGGCAGCATCTAAAAGCTGTTCATATGTCAAGTGAGACACCACCTTCCCATGTAGCGATTTGCTATAATCCTAGTTCCTTTAAAACTTCTTCCTGAGACATTGCAGGCTGATAATCAGGGTCACCAGAATGATATGCATTAAGAGCAGCGATTTCATCTGGATCAGGAGTAACTTCTTCTACATTGTTAAGCAAAAATGTTGCCTGAATTAAATTCCAGACTTTCTCAGCATCTTCATCGCTCATGATAGTAACAGCACCAAAGATTCTTTCTTTTACATTAGACATATAATCACACTCCTTTATAAATCTATCCACGATTACCAATATCAATAATATCAATGATAACACCATTTACATCAAATAATACTCGAAAATTACCGACACGCAGGCGATAACCAGAAGCTCCTTGTAACTTTTTTATATCACCTTCTAATGGTAATCTGGAGATGGCGGTCATCAAACATTTTTGTGTAGGCTTATCTTGTTTCTTTAGAAATTTGATAGCCTTTTTACCATAAATAATTTGAAACAATAAAATTCTCCTTTCTTAATCCCATAAGCTATCATCATTCATAATATCTAAATCACTTTGGATTCCTTCTGGAGTTGCTTCTATATCAGTGCGGGCGTGAGCGGTGCGGAGTTCGTCTTCCATACGTTGAGTTGATAAGAGATTGTTTGTGTATGCGACACTTTTTTTGTTAATATCATTTAATTCCCTATAAGAGAGAACTAAGGTTTCTTCATCTTTAGTTTGACATTGAGTCAGATGAGAACGAGAAGAATGGTCTTCTACTAAATCAGCTTTTGTTACGCCAAAATAATTGGCCATTAATTCTATTTTATCAATTCGTGGGTAAGTTTTAGCATTAACCCAGTCAGAGAAAGTTGGCATTTTAAATCCTAATGTATTACATATTTCTGTTTGAGATACAGAGTGAATATTCATATAATACCTTATATTATTAGCCATTATTTGCTTATTTCCCAGATTACTCATTTGGTGTTCCTCCTTGTTTGATTTGATTATACGGTAAAAACGAAAAAAATCAAGATAAACCGAAAAAAATTCGGTTAAACCAAATTATAATACAGATACAAAATAAGAAAGGAAGAAATAAGATGGGAGTTTCAAGTGAAATGAGAGTATCATTAGAACTTGCCAGAGAATTGAATGGGTTAAAACAATCAGAGGCAGCACAAAAAATTGGAGTAAGTACAGACACATTAGGAAATTATGAAAGAGGAAAATCATATCCAGATATCCCGATTTTAAGAAAAATTGAATCTGTATATGGCGTGCCATATGATAGACTTATTTTTTTATCTTTAGATTTCGGTTTAACCGAAAAAAGAACAGAAAAACCAGAACGCAAGAGCAGTTAAGTGTAAAGATCAAGACAACAAAACTCACCAAGAAAACAGCCAGCAAGAAGGCATTTAAGGGTGTAAATAAAAAGATGGTAATTAAGGTGCCGAAGAAAGTGAAGAAGACTTATGCGAAGATTTTTAAAGGGCTGAAAGTGAAATAGAAAGGGATAGGATTTTTTTAAGGACTCATGCTAGATGGTATGTGTTCTTTTTTGTAACAATATAATGTAAGTTATGGGGATTAAAATGACATATTGTGACGATAAAGGATATATGTTATAATCCGAACATGAGTGTTATCATAACGGTAGGCGGTTAGTCTTTCAACAGAGGTTGCTGAGTGCCAGTGGCACTCGTTTTGCAACGACCGAAGTGAAACGGAGACCTGTAACCCTCTGATTACATAGAAACCCGAAAGGGAATCCGCTGGAAAGAAGGAAGTATTAATCAAAGAAAATACAAAGGAGATTTTACAATGAAAATGCACATCATCGGCACTGGAACAGCAACAGTAAGTAAATATATCAATACCTCCTGTGTTTTTGAGGAAGATGATCAGTTATTTCTTGTGGACGGGACAGGGGGCAGTGACATCTTGCGGGCATTTGATACTATGAATCTTAATTGGAAGAAGCTTCATTATGCCTTTCTTTCCCATGAACATACCGATCATTTTTTAGGGATGATATGGGTAATTCGCACGATTGCGGAGTTGTTAGAACTGGAGGAATATGAGGGGGATTTTTATCTTTACGGAAACGATGTAGTATTGGGAAAGGTATTACATGTGTGCCGCATGATTCTTAAGAAACGAAGCCAGGCTTTTTTGGAGACAAGAATTAAGTTTGTTTTGGTAAAAGACCATGAAAGGAAACATATTTTAAATTATGATTTTACATTTTTTGATATTGGTTCTACAAAAGCGAAACAATATGGTTTTTTGATGGAGTATGATAATGGAAAGAAACTGGTATTTGCTGGAGATGAGCCGTTGAAAGAAAATGGTAAAAAATATAGTAAAAATGTAGATTGGCTATTATCCGAAGCTTTCTGCTTATTTGATGAAGAACCGAAGTTTCATGCGTACCAATATCAACATCAAACGGTAAAAGAGGCAAGTAAGATTGCACAGGATTTAAAGGTAAAGAATCTGTTAATCTGGCATACTGAAGACCAGACCGGGAAAAAGCGAAAAGAGCGGTATACAGAGGAAGCAAAGCAATTTTACAAGGGAAATGTGTGGGTTCCGGAGGATGGCGAAGTTTTTAATATATGATAAAAAATATAATATTTACAAAACCATTTTTCTCCTAATATTACTCTGAATTATTCCCAGTAATTGTGGAGTAATTTTATTATAATAAAATAAAGTATGTTTGAAAAATTAAAAGGTATCTGTATATCCCCAGTAGATTTCAAACACATTTTAGGATAATTTTTGGAAAGAAGTTGATTTCTTGGAGAAGGGAAAAATGAAGACAATAGCGTTAATTGGCACTTTTGATACAAAGGGAGAGGAATATCTCTATGTAAAAAATAAAATAGAGAATCTGGGATTACGAACATTAACGATTCATGCTGGCATTTATAAGGAGGTTTTTTCACCAGATATTAATCATGATTCGGTTGCTGTTTTGGGAGGAGGAAGCGTTGCCGAATTGCAGGAGAAAAAAGACCGGGGATATGCCATGGAAGTGATGTCTAAGGGGCTTTGTGCCTTAATTCCAAAGTTATATGCGGAGAAGCTGTTTGATGCCGTTCTTGCTTTGGGTGGCACAGGCGGAACTTCTCTTGTGACTCCGTGTATGAGGTTATTACCATTAGGTGTTCCTAAAATCATGGTATCAACGATGGCATCTGGAGATGTGTCAAGATATGTGGGAACAAGTGATATTTTGATGATGCCTTCCATTGTGGATGTAGCAGGAATTAACCGTATTTCCTCGCAGGTACTGACACATGCGGTTCATGCTATTGTTGGGATGGTTGAACATGAGAATACAGATATTCCAGTCAAAAAGCCATTGATCGTAGCTACGATGTACGGAGTAACGACGCCATGTGTTATGTGTGCGAAAGAATATCTTGAGCAGGAAGGATACGAGGTGATTATTTTCCATGCATCGGGAACTGGCGGAAAGATGATGGAATCTCTGATTAACAGTGGAATTGTAGATGGTGTATTAGATCTGACAACAACAGAATGGATTGATGAAATTGCCGGAGGTATTATGGCAGCTGGTACAGGACGTTTAGATGCGGCTGCATTGAATGGTGTTCCGCAGGTGGTATCGGTAGGTGCTGCAGATATGATTACATTTGGTGAAAGAGAGAGTCTCCCTGAAAAATATAAGGATAGAGTTGTCTATATGCATAATCCGGCTATCACAGTTGTAAAGAGTAATATAGAGGAAAATGTTACATTTGGTATTAAAGTTGGCGAGAAACTGAATCAGTGTAAGAATAATGCGGTATTGCTACTTCCACTTCAGGGAATTTCTATGAATGATAAAGTGGGAAGTGAATACTATGGCCCGAGGGAAGACCAGGCGTTATTTATTACATTAAAGAAAGTGATAAACAATCCTCTTGTTGAAGTCATTGACGTGGATGCACATATTAATGATGAGGCATTTGCAATATTCGCTGCCAGGAAGTTAGTTGCACTAATGGAAATGAAGAAATAGTTTTTGCGGATAAAATGATAGAATCTAAAGGGATATTTCCAAGTGTTTTTTAAACATATGAGGAATTATTTTTGGTATAATATAGTTAACTTAATGTATTCTTTTTATTTTATTGACAGTCTCTTTGTGCATATGTTATAATTTTTCCAGAACAAAATAGATTAAGTTGTATAAGATTAAGTACTACGGCTAAAGTTTTCTTTTCTTAAATTTGAGAAAAAGAAGACTTTAGCCGTTTTTTGTGAAACAGGGGTGACAGAATGGATTACGGTTTAAAAGATAAGGTAGTTTTAGTAACAGGGAGCACAAAAGGACTTGGGAAGGCGATAGCAGAACTTATTGCACAGGAAGAAGGAATTCCAGTCGTTACAGGACGAAGAGAGAAGGAAGTGCATGAGATAATGATGGAACTTCGGGAAAAATATCAGGATGAGCGGATTCAGGGATATTGTGTGGATTTTTCAGAGCTTTCAAGTGTGGATTTCATCTTTGATGTCATAAAAAAGGATTTGGGAAGTATTGATGTTTTGATTAATAATGCTGGAATCTGGCCGACAGCATATGTAGTAGATATGAAGCCAGAAGATTTTGAGCGGACGATTCGTGTGAATTTAGAAGTACCATATTTGCTGTGTCAGAAATTTGTGCAGGAAAAGATAGCTGCTCAGCAGAAAGGAAAGATTGTTAACATTGTTTCGCAGGCAGCATTTCACGGATCAACAACAGGACATGCACATTATGCAGCATCAAAAGCAGGACTTGTAAGCTTTAGTATTTCTCTTGCAAGAGAAGTCGCAAAATATGGAATTAATGTAAATATGGTAGCCCCCGGAATGGTGAGGACACCGATGACAGAGGAAGCGTTGAAGGCAAAGCCAGATTATTATAATGGAAGAATTCCAATTGGAAGGGTAGCTGAGCCCGAGGAGGTCGCACAGGCAGCGGTATTCTTAGCATCAAAATGTGCGGATTACTATACGGGGATTACCTTTGATGCAACAGGCGGTATGTTGATGAGATAGATTGAAAGAATGAGTAAGTATGCATAAGCAAGTAATAGGAAAATGCAGGTAAAAACAGGAAAAATTATAAAAATTATCATGAAAAGTATTAATAGAAAGGAAGAATGATATGGCGTTAGTAAATATTAAAGAAATGCTTGAGAAGGCAAGAAAAGAACATTACGCGGTAGGGGCATTTGATGCAAGCACAATTGAGATGGCAATGGCTATCGTAGAAGCGGCAGAAGAAGAGAAATCGCCGGTTATTGTTATGGGACTGACTCCAGACTTACAGCAGGGCAATGAAAAAATGCTTACCTACTGGACAGAGAGCCTGAAAGATTTGGCGAAGAAAGCGAGTGTTCCTGTATGTCTTCATCTTGATCATGCGAGAGATATGAATTTCTTAAAACGATGTGTGGATGCCGGCTTTACTTCTGTTATGTATGATGCTTCTGAATATCCTTTTGAGGAAAATGTCAGATTGTCAAAAGAAGCAGCAGACTATGCACACAAATATGGGGCAACGGTGGAGGCAGAGCTTGGTCATGTAGGAGACGGCATTGTTTCTGGTGTAATAAAGGAAGACGGCAATTACGACAATCCAGAAGATTATCTGACCAATCCAGAAGAGATGAAGAGGTTTATTGCCGAAACGGGAGTGGACTGTCTGGCGGTTGCTGTTGGAACTTCTCATGGTGTTTATGTTCATGAACCAAAACTTGATTTTGAAAGACTGGAATTATTAAATAGCATTTCAGATATTCCTATGGTAGTGCATGGAGGTTCAGGAACACCAGATGATCAGATTAAAAAAGCGATTTCTCTCGGAGTTACCAAGCTTAATATCTATTCAGAAATGATGGCGGCTTATTTTGGTACAATGAAAGAAGAACTTGAAAAAGCAGGAACGATGGCAATCTGGATGAGCAATGCAAACAGAGAACCACTTAAAGCGGTAAAGAAGGTAGTAAAAGAAAAAATACGGCTTACAGGTTCCGCAGGAAAAGCTTAAAATATACGGAATTTCAGGAGGGTTACACATGGAAAAATATTTAATGGGAATTGATGCGGGAAATACATCAAGTAAAGTTGTTATTTTTGATTTATATGGGAAGATGATTGCCACAGCAGCAACACCGAGTATGCATTTTAAAAGAAGGGGAGAAGGCTTTGAAGAATTCGATGTTACAGAGTTGTGGAATCTTATATCAGTATGTATAAAAGAGGCAGTAGAGAAAGCAGCAGTTGCACCAGAGCAGATTGCCGGTGTCGGAGTTACTTCCTTTGGTAATGGAGTTGTTTTCCTTGATAAAGAGGGATATGCCATTGCGCCAGGCTGTTTTTCACAGGATTATCGTGCCAACAGTATTATTGAAATGTATCAGAGAGAAGGAACATACGAAAAGATTAATGATATTGTAAAAGGTACATTATTTGCGGGAGAACCAGGCCCGATTCTTCGCTGGTATAAGGAAAATTACAGGGAGATTTATGATCAGATTGGTGGAATCCTTCAGTTTAAAGATTATATTATGTATCGCCTTACTAATGTATTTGCTACAGATTTAAATTGTTTTGGCGGAGCCTTTATGGTAGATATGAATACGATGGATTATTCCAGAGAACTGATGGATTTATACGGAATTCCGGAATTATATGATGCATTGCCAAAACTTGCGACAGAGCCGACAGAAATTGTTGGAACAGTAACAAAAGAAGCGTCAGAAATTACAGGACTCGCAGAAGGAACTCCTGTTGCAGCCGGAATGATGGATATACTAGCATGCCTGGTTGGTGCGGGAGCAACGGGAGAGGAGGTATATACTGCCGTTGCCGGTTCCTGGTGTATCAATGAAACACATTCCGATCGAATCATCCCGAATGCATCGTCCAATATGCCGTATCTGAAAAAAGGAGAATATTTAAACTGTTCTTATACCGGAGCTTCTGGTTCTAACTATGAATGGTTTACGAGAATTCTTGGTGGAACAGCAAAACTTGAGGCGCAGGATAGAAACTTGTCTCAATATGCTGTACTTGATGAACTTATTGAGATGGTACCAATTGAGAAGGTAAAAGTATTCTTTAGTCCTTTTGTTGCACAGCCAAGTATTCACATGAATGCAAAAGCGAATTTCTTTAACATTGATATGAGTACGTCTTATGCAGAAATCTGTTATTCTGTTGCAGAAGGAGTTGCTTTTATCCATAAACATCATATTGATTTTTTAAGAAATGCAGGGCTTCCAGTAAAGGAGATCCGATTAACTGGTGGAACAGCAAAAAGCCATGTATGGAATCAGATATTTGCAAATGTTTTACAGGTTCCAATTGTTGGTGTAGATTGTGAAGAAACGGGAGCACAGGGTGTAGCAATCGCAGCAGGTATTGGGGCAGGAGTGTATAAAGACTATGAGGATGCATTTGAAAAAGCTGTAAAAGTAAAAGAACCGGTATTGCCGGATGATAGCACTTTCCCTATTTATGAGAAGAGATATAAAGAGTGGTGTCGATTAAATGAAATTATGAAAACATACTGGGATGAAAAATCGAAAGGATGATAAAGTTGGAGAAACAGGGGTTTTTAGTTGTACCATCTATCCGTGATGTGAAATATTTAAAATATACGCTGGAGTCAGAATGCAGAGAGGTATTGTTATCGAATGCACATATTGGAAATTTAAAACAACTCACAGAGAACTGTCATAGAAATGGACAGAAAGTTATTGTAAATCATGAATTGATTGGAGGACTTGGTAATGACAGAATTGCTTTTGAAATGTTAAAAAAGCTGTATAAAGTAGATGGTGTGATAGGGTCTAGTGTTTCAAAGTTAAATCAGATGCAGCATATGGGACTGGAAACTATTTTTCGTATTTCCCTGATTGATTCTCATTCTGTAGAAATGGCACTACGTTCACTAAAAGGAGTCAATTTTACGGCAGTAGAACTTCGGCCATATTCTCATGCGGTAGAATTTCTTCCAATGTTTAAAGAAATATTTACAGGTAAGTTTTTCGCCGGTGGATTTATAAATTCAGAAGAACGAATAAAGATATGTCAGAAAGCGGGCTTTGACGGAGTTATGACAAGCACTAAGAAATTGTGGAGTTACATAGAATAATTAGAAAACAATGAAAACATTTCCATACTATTTTAAATAACAGGAAAAGAAGGAGTTTTTGAAATATCAAAAACTCCTTCTTTTCTTGCAAAAACCGTTATTTACCTGATTTTTACGAGTTCTTCTAAGGAAGAATTTGCAGAAGCATCCTGTTGAAATTATAATATCAATAAGATATTAAGAAAAGCGTTTTTCGAACTGATAATTTTCAATTTTTTCTAGAATGATAGAAAAATCACATAAAAAAAGTTAGGTGAGTGCGCAAAAAAAATAAAATAAAATTAAGCAATATGCACAAAATAATTGACAAAATTAATTAAATATTGACAAAAATAATAAAAAACTTGCAATAAATAGTATGAAGAGTTATAATAAACCTAATAAAAATTATTTAGTAATAAAAATAATTTATGTTAGGAGGATATTATGAGTGAAAAAAAACTAACAAGAGAAGCTGACACGAGTACATTGTACGAGTTTAAAGGATCGGTTCCAAAGCCATCCTTACTTGTACCATTATCTCTGCAGCATGTACTAGCAGCGGTTGTTGGTGTAATTACACCATCCATTATCATTGCAGGAGTATGTGGGTTGACAGAGAGTGAGAAAACGATGATGATTCAGGCAGCGTTGCTCCTTACTGCCATTGCAACATTACTACAGTTATTCCCGATTTTTAATCGATTGGGGGCAGGGTTGCCTGTGATCATGGGAACTAGTTTTGCTTACGTTCCGACACTTCAAGCTATTGGTGGTGAATTTGATATGGGAACGATACTTGGTGCTGAAATTATCGGCGGTATCGTTGCAATTATCTTTGGAATTTTTGTAAAAGAGATTAGAAAATTATTTCCGGATGTTGTTACTGGAACTGTAATTTTTACAATTGGTCTTTCTCTTTATCCAACTGCGATAAAATACATGGCTGGGGGAGCCGGATCAAAAGAATTTGGAAGTATGAAGAATTGGGTTGTTGCTCTTTGTACATTTGGAATTGTTCTTATTTTAAGTAATTTTACAAAGGGAATTTTTAAATTAGGGTCATTATTTTTCGGAATGATTGCAGGATATTTACTTGCTTTGGCATTTGGAATGGTAGATTTCTCCAGTGTTACTAATACGACAGCAATTGTGGCTGTGCCACAGTTCATGCACTTCCAGATTAAGTTTGTACCATCTGCATGTATATCACTTGCCATTGTTTATATTGTAAACTCTGTACAGACAATCGGTGATTTAACTTCCACAACAATGGGTGGTATGGATAGAGTTCCAACCAATCGTGAGTTACAGGGTGGTATTCTTACGCAGGGAGTTATGAGTATTTTTGGAGCATTTTTTGGAGGGCTTCCAACTGCGACATACAGTCAGAATGTAGGAATTGTCACAGTAAATAAGGTTATAAATAGAATCGTATTTTTAGTGGCAGCAGTCATTCTTATGATTGCAGGATTTATTCCTGTATTCTCAGCAGCATTAACAACAATTCCACAGAGTGTTATCGGTGGTGCAACATTATCTGTATTTGCACAGATTGCCATGACTGGTGTTCGTATGTTTACAAAAGATGGATTGACAGCAAGAAAGACAACGGTAGTTGGTATGTCTGTAGCTTTAGGTGTCGGAATTACACAGGTTGCGGATTGTTTATCAGGCCCTGGACTTCCGGGATGGATTAACAGTATCTTTGGTTCTTCCTCTGTAGTAGTTGCTACAATCATGGCTATTTTATTAAATTTGATTCTTCCGAAAGAAGAGACAGCAGCAGAAACTACAGAAGAAACGAAAGAATAAAGTAATCTTTCCAGAATCATATAATTTCAATAATGATGATTCTGGAAGATTATAAATATATTAGATTGTATTTTTCGATTTTATTTCATCTAAGTAACTATACAGAGTGTATTTGGAGATTCCTAAGAATTGGCAGACCTTTGGTCCGGATTTGGTGATCAGGAAAGCGCCGGCTTCATTTAAAAGACGGACAACCTGTACCTTATCTTCCTTAGACATTAAGGTAACCGGCTTACCGATATGCTGTACACTCTGTGTGATTAATTCATCTAATAAATCGCCGATATTTACAGCAATAGGTTCTTTGGTAGTATCTTCTTCAATAGTACCAGTGAAGGAAGAAAGCTCTTTTTCCATAGCAAGCATTAAGGAAATGTCGTAATTGATTCCGAAAATTCCAATAATTTTATCGGAGTCATCACGAATAAAAATCGTACTTGATTTTAGAATTTTCCCGTTTTTTGTCTTTGTGAGATAAGCGAGCTTATCTTCCTGTTTTAAGTTTTGCTCACTATTATGAAGAGATTCCAGAACAATCTGAGAAGGTCCATCACCGATTCTTCGTCCAGTTACGTGGCCATTCTCAATGGCGATGATGGAGTGTTCTATGTCTTTTCCCTGCAGGTCATGTACAACAACTTCACAGTTAGAGCCGAACTGTACAGCCAGACCATGAGCAAGCCTTGTGTAAAATTCAATAAGAGATTTTTTCATAATCAATAAAACCTTTCTAAATGGAATATTTTATAACTATTTAAGTCCGTTATCACAGGATAAAGCAGACAAAATCAAAAGAATTTAAATAGTATATTTCATTATATCAGTTAAAAAAAATAAATTCAATTTCTAATCTAAAAAAAATTTAGGAGGACAGCTAAATGTTATTAATAGGAAATGGAAGAGTAATTACACGCGATCAGGAAAATCCGTATTTAGAAGATGGAGCGGTTGTTATTTCTGGAGAAAAGATAAAAGAAGTAGGATCTTTGACAGAAATGAAAGCAAAGTATCCGGAAGCGGAATTTGTAGATGCAAAGGGCGGCGTGATCATGCCAGGTCTTATCAATGCGCACACACATATCTACTCTGGTCTTGCAAGAGGCTTATCTATTGCTGGCAACAATCCAACAAACTTCCTTGAAGTATTAGATGGAACATGGTGGGCAATTGACAGACATCTTACTTTAGATGGAACAAAAGCCTGTGCATATGCAACTGTTCTAGACTGTATCAGAAATGGTGTGACTACTATTTTTGATCATCATGCAAGTTTTGGTGAAATTTCAGGTTCCTTATTTGCCATTAAAGATGTTGTAAAAGAATTAGGTATCCGTTCCTGTCTTTGCTATGAGGTTTCTGAAAGAGATGGCGAGGAGAAAACTTTACAGAGTATCAAAGAGAACGCTGATTTTGCAAAATGGGCAAAAGAAGCAGATGATGATATGGTAAAAGCTATGTTTGGTGGACATGCCTTATTTACAATTTCTGATAAGACCTTCGAAAAAATGGTAGAAGCAAATGATGGAATGACAGGTTTCCATATTCACGTTGCAGAGGGAATGAATGATGTATACGATAGTATTCGCAACTACGGATGCCGTCCAGTAAACAGACTGTTATATAACGGATTACTTGGAGAAAAGACCATGTTAGGACATTGTATCCATGTAAGTCCTGCCGAGATGGATATCATCAAAGAGACAGGAACTATGGTTGTAAACAATCCAGAATCTAATATGGGTAATGCTGTAGGATGTGCACCAGTTCTTAAGATGATGGAAAAGGGTATCACTGTTGGTATGGGAACGGATGCGTATACGCATGATATGTTAGAGAGCATGAAGGTATTTTTAATTATCCAGAGACATCAGCAGGCAATGCCTAATGTTGCATGGTGTGAAGATGTGAAGATGCAGTTCGAGAACAACCGTATCATCGCAGAGAAATACTTCAATCAGCCTCTGGGTATTTTAAAAGAGGGTGCAGCAGCAGACGTTATTGTTATGGATTACAAACCATTTACTCCATTTTCAGACGAAAACATTGATGGGCATATGATTTTCGGAATGATGGGTAAAAACTGTAGAACAACTGTAATTAACGGAAAAGTACTTTATAAAGACCGTGAATTTGTAAACATTGATGAAGATGCAATCAATGCGTGGACAATGGAACAGAGTAAGAAGCTCTGGGGGGAATTAAATCACAGAACTTACTAAAATAAAATGATAATAAAGAGGAGAGTACTATGAGCGATATTATGAGACCGATGTCTATTGGACATCTTATGAACTGGGCATTAAGCGAATACAAAAAGAAAGGAAGTATTTTTGGTATTGATAAGCTTGTACATTACACAAGCGGACAGGTACTTCCTATTTATGAGGAAAAGATTGAATCTCCATTCGGACCAGCAGCAGGTCCAAATACACAGTTAGCACAAAACATCATTGCTTCTTATGTAGCTGGTTCCAGATTCTTTGAATTAAAGACTGTACAGGTAATGGATGGTGCAGAACTTTCTGCCTGCGTTGCAAAACCATGTATTACAGCAGGAGATGAGTGCTATAACTGTGAATGGTCTACGGAGTTATATGTTTCACAGGCATACGCTGAGTATGTAAAAGCATGGGTTGTATGTAAGATTCTTGCCAAAGAATTAGGACTTGGCAATCCAGACGGATTCGTATTTAACATGTCTGTTGGATATGACTTAGAAGGAATTAAGTCCGAAAAGGTAAATACATTCATTGATGATATGATCGAGGCAAAAGATACAGAAGTATTTAAAGAGTGTATCAACTGGGCATTAGAGAATGTAGATTCTTTTGAAAATGTAGATGCAGACTATATTAAGTCTATCAGCTCTAACATTTCCAGTTCCATCACAGAATCTACTCTTCATGGCTGCCCTCCGGATGAAATCGAAAGAATTGCTACTTATCTTATTACAGAGAAACATCTTCATACATTTATCAAATGTAACCCAACTCTTCTTGGATATGAATATGCAAGAAAGAGATTAGACGAGCTTGGATTTGATTATGTTGCATTTGATGACCATCATTTTGTAGAAGACTTACAGTGGGATGATGCGATTCCAATGTTAGAAAGATTAATGGCATTAACAAAAGAAAAGGGATTAGAGTTTGGTGTAAAACTGACAAACACATTCCCTGTTGACGTTGCTGCAAAAGAATTACCTAGCGAAGAGATGTATATGTCCGGACGCTCCCTGTTCCCATTAAGTATTCATCTTGCAAAACTGTTATCCGAACAGTTTGACGGCAAGCTTCGTATTTCTTATTCTGGTGGAGCAACAATCTACAATATCCGTGAAATGTTTGACGCAGGTATCTGGCCAATCACAATGGCAACAAATATCTTAAAACCAGGTGGATATGAAAGATTAAGCCAGATTAGCGAGAAGTTCATGGAATGCGGTACAGAGAGATTCCACGGAACAGATACAAAAGCAATCGCAGCGTTAGATGACGCTGTTACAAGCGATGAATTATATAAGAAACCAGTAAAACCTTTACCAGAAAGACATATGGAAAAAGAACTTCCACTGTTTGACTGTTTCACAGCTCCTTGCCGTAATGGCTGTCCGATTGCACAGGATATCCCAGCTTACCTTGAGGCAATGACAGAGGGCGATGCAACAAAGGCATTAGATATCATTTTAGAAAGAAATGCATTACCATTTATCACAGGAACTATCTGTCCACATCACTGTGGAGATAAATGTATGCGTAACTATTACGAAGAAACATTACATATCCGTGAGACAAAATATGCAGCAGCGGATGCCGCCTATGAAACAGTTCTTAAGAATATTGCAAAACCGGAAGCAAGAACAGATAAGAAGGTTGCTGTTATTGGTGGTGGTCCTGCAGGTCTATCTGCAGCAATGTTCCTTTCAAGAGCAGGTGTCCCTGTTACTGTATTTGAAAAGTCTGAAAATCTCGGTGGTGTTGTAAGAAATGTTATTCCAGACTTCCGAATTAAGAGAGAAGACATTGAGAAAGATGTTGCACTTTGTAAAGCATACGGTGCAGAGTTTGTAACGGGTAAAGAAGTTGCTTCTATTAAAGCACTTAAAGAAGAAGGATATACAGATGTTATCGTTGCCATCGGTGCATGGAAACCTGGTAACGCACATCTTCAGTACGGCGGCGCATTTGATGCAGTAGAGTTCTTAGCAGATGCAAAGAATGAAAAAATTGAAGTTGTTCTTGGTAAAAATGTTGTTGTTCTTGGTGGTGGAAACACAGCAATGGACGTTGCAAGAGCAGCGATTCGCGTAAAAGGTGTAGAAAATGTACGTCTTGTTTACAGAAGAACAAAGAGATATATGCCTGCAGACGAAGAAGAATTAAGAGAAGCTATCGAGGATGGCGTACAGTTCATGGAACTTCTTGCACCGATTGGTGTGGAGAATGGACAGCTTAAATGTTCTGTAATGGAACTTGGTGAGGCAGATGAGTCTGGAAGAAGAGCACCAGTTGACACAGGAAAAGTAGAATATGTTCCAGCAGATACTGTAATTGCAGCTGTTGGAGAAAATATCGACGGTACATTATATGAAGATATGGGTGTGGAACTTGACCGCAAGGGCCGCCCGGTTGTAGATGCAAACATGATGACAAGTGTAGAAGGCGTTTACGCAGCAGGTGATTCCAGAAGAGGACCAGCTACTGTTGTAGAAGCAATCGCAGATGCATCGAAAGCTGCCGCAGCCATTGCAGGTATTTCCTACGAAAAATATGCAGAAGCGAATGTGGCAGAAGATTCAGCAAAATACATCGCCAAGAAGGGATACCAGAGTCCTGACCTTACAGAGATGCCAGATAAGAGATGTCTTGGATGTTCTACTGTATGTGAGACATGTGCAGATGTATGTCCAAACAGAGCAAACGTTGCAATTAAAGTTGCTGGTAAATGTCAGGAACAGGTTATCCATGTAGATGGTATGTGTAATGAATGTGGTAACTGTGCTGTATTCTGTCCATACGCTGGAAGACCTTACAAAGATAAATTTACATTATTCTGGAGTGAAGAAGATTTCACAAACAGCGAAAATGAAGGATTCTACTGTGAAGAAAACGGAGAAATCCATCTTCGTCTTGATGATAAAGTAGAAAAAACGGACATCAATGGCATCCGTACTATTTCCGCAGATGCAGCAGCGGTCATCGAGACAATTCAGAAGGATTATTCCTATCTGATGAAATAGTCAGGCGAGTATTATGGCTGTTAGAAGAAAGAAAGTTGCCGTAATCCATTGTAACGGCAGACCAACCAGAAAAGAAGGATTTGAACAGGTTACTGTCACAGGTAACTGTCAGGAAATATTAACACAGTATTCAGAAGGTATTAACATATGCTCTTATGGATGCCTCGGTGGAGGAAGCTGTGTGGAAGCGTGTCGGTTACACGCAGTGTCAATCGGTGAAAGAGGAATTGCGAAGATTGATGAGGAAAAATGTGTGGGATGTGGGCTTTGTGCAAAAGCCTGCCCACAGCATCTGATTCAGGTAGTTCCAACAGAAAATACCATTCAGCCACAGTGTGCTAACCTTGACAAAGGCCCAAAAGCGATTCAGGGATGTGCAGTAAGCTGTATTGGATGCAGAATCTGTGAGAAATACTGTCCATGTAAGGCAATCAAAGTTGTGGATAACCACGCTGTCATTTGTCAGGAAAAATGCATCGCCTGTGGTATGTGTGCCGTCAAATGTCCACGGGGTGTTATTCACGATAAAAATGGTATTTTATCCATAAGATAAGAGAGGAGGAGAACTATGGCAACAGAATATTGTTTTACTGTCAATGGAATGCGCCGGACAACAACAGAAAAAAAGTCTCTTCTTCGCTATCTTAGAGATGACCTTCATTTATTTTCCGTAAAAGATGGATGTAGTGAAGGTGCCTGCGGAACCTGTACGATTATTGTTGACGGGGTTGCAGTAAAAGCCTGCGTTTTAACGACAGATAAATCTGTGGGAAGAAACATTGTAACGGTAGAGGGACTGACAGAAAGAGAGCAGGATGCATTTGTCTATGCATTTGGTTCGAAAGGTTCTGTACAGTGTGGTTTCTGCATTCCGGGAATGGTTATGGCAGGAAAAGCACTTATTGATCAGAATCCAGACCCAACAGAAGAAGAAATTAAATACGCATTAAGAGGTAATATCTGCCGCTGTACCGGTTATAAAAAGATTATCGAGGGAATTCAGCTTACCGCAGCAATTCTTCGAGGAGATGCAGAGATTGACTATGACCTTGAAAGAGGAGAACAGTACGGTGTCGGACAGAGAGCATTCCGTGTCGATGTGCGAAAGAAAGTGCTTGGATACGGCAAATATCCAGACGATATTGTTATGGATGGTATGGTACATTTATCTGCAGTACGCAGCAAATACCCTCGTGCAAGAGTGTTAAAGATTGATGCGTCAAAAGCAGAGGCACTTCCAGGTGTGCTTGGTGTACTCACAGCAAAAGATGTGCCAAATAATAAAGTGGGACATATTCAGCAGGACTGGGATGTTATGATCGCTGAAGGCGATATTACAAGAATGATTGGGGATACCATCTGTGTTGTTGTAGCAGAGACTGAAGAAATCCTTGAAAAGGCAAAGAAGCTTGTAAAAGTAGATTACGAAAAGCTGGAGCCGATCCGCAATGTCCATGAGGCGATGGCAGAGGATGCCCCACAGATTCATTCAAGTGGAAACTTATGCCAGCAGCGTCACGTTACAAGAGGAGATGCCAAAACTGCTTTAGAGAAGGCAGCCTATAAAGTAACCCGTTCATTTACAACACCATTTACAGAACACGCATTTCTTGAACCAGAATGTGCGGTTTCTTTCCCATATAAAGATGGAATTAAAATATTAAGTACGGATCAGGGAGCATTTGATACAAGAAAAGAAGTATCCATTATGTTTGGCTGGGATCCGGAAAAGATTGTAGTAGAAAATCAGCTTATCGGTGGTGGCTTCGGTGGAAAAGAAGACGTTACCGTACAGCATTTAACTGCACTTGCAGCATATAAATACCAGCGTCCGGTCAAGGCCAAGTTCACAAGACAGGAGTCTCTATTCTTCCACCCGAAACGCCATGCAATGGAAGGAACCTTCACTCTTGGCTGTGATGAAAATGGTATTTTTACCGGCCTTGACTGTGAGATTTATTTTGATACAGGAGCTTATGCTTCCCTGTGTGGACCGGTTCTTGAAAGAGCCTGCACGCACTCCGTAGGGCCATACTGTTACCAGAATACAGATATCCGAGGATTTGGATATTATACGAACAATCCGCCAGCCGGAGCGTTCCGTGGATTTGGAGTATGTCAGAGTGAGTTCGCGTTAGAGTCCATTATTAACCTTCTTGCAGAACAGGTAGGCATCTCTCCGTGGGAGATCCGATACCGTAACGCGATTGAGCCAGGAAAGGTTCTTCCAAACGGACAGATTGCTGACTGTTCTACTGCCTTAAAAGAGACATTAGAGGCTGTAAAAGATGTGTACGAAGCTAATAAAGACCATGCAGGAATCGCCTGTTCTATGAAGAATGCCGGTGTAGGCGTAGGGCTTCCGGATAAAGGAAGATGCAACCTTGTGATTGAAGATGGTGTCTGCGTGATTTATGCGGCTGCCTCTGATATCGGACAGGGATGTGCTACTGTATTTTGTCAGGATGTGGCACAGGCAACCGGACTTCCACTTTCAAAAATCCGCAACGCTGTTTGCAATACAGAGAATGCACCAGATTCCGGTACAACTTCTGGTTCAAGACAGACTCTTCTTACTGGTGAAGCAGTAAGAGGAGCGGCAGTGAAGCTTGCCGATGCAATGAAAGAAGTCGATAATGACTTAGAGAAATTAAACGGCAAGAATTATTTCTATGAATATTATGAGCCAACCGATAAACTTGGTGCAAATGTGCCATATCCAAAGAGCCATATCGCATATGGATTTGCGACACATGTTGTTATCCTTGATAAAAAAGGAAAAGTAACCGAAGTGTATGCGGCACACGACTCTGGAAAGGTAGTGAATCCAACCTCTATTCAGGGACAGATTGAGGGAGGCGTACTCATGGGAATGGGCTATGCTTTAACCGAAGACTGGCCACTTAAAGACTGCGTTCCTCAAGTAACTTACGGAACACTTGGCTTACTCCGTTCTACACAGATTCCAAATATTCATGCTATCTATGTAGAAAAAGAGAAGTTATTAGATGTTGCCTATGGTGCAAAGGGAATTGGCGAGATTGCAACAATTCCTACTGCCCCTGCTGTACAGGGAGCTTATTATGCCCTTGATGGCAAAT
Source organism: Anaerobutyricum hallii DSM 3353 (assembly GCF_000173975.1). Taxonomy (GTDB): domain Bacteria; phylum Bacillota; class Clostridia; order Lachnospirales; family Lachnospiraceae; genus Anaerobutyricum; species Anaerobutyricum hallii. The sequence continues at coordinate 59 of NZ_ACEP01000089.1, read as the reverse complement.
TTAGAACAAAATTACCATTAGAGGATACTTTCTATCGTCCAAAAGAAAGAAGAGTAATT
>NZ_ACEP01000090.1 GCF_000173975.1 Anaerobutyricum hallii DSM 3353 | reverse complement strand
GGAATAAAATCAATAAATTTTTTAGGGGTCTTCTCGCAAGTTCTTCTGGCAATCCTACTACTACTTCTTTTTACCAGCGGCGTCTGTTTATCTATCGTCCAATCAGCGTATTATACAGTTCTTCATACCGTCTCTTCGAAACTCCCCATGAAAGATTCTTCTCCATTGCTCTCGTTATCATATGATCCCAAATTTCTGGCTGTTCAAAGTAAATGTACTTACTGTAGTTTACTGTATTAATGAGTTCATCTCCATTGTAGTTGCTGAAGGAGAATCCGTCTCCGGTATCCTCGAATTCATTCAGAGGTATAACGGTATCTTTTAATCCACCTGTCTCGCGGACAATTGGAATCGTTCCGTAATGGAAAGCGATAATCTGTGTTAATCCGCATGGTTCGAATAAGGATGGCATTAAGAAAGCATCTGCTGCCGCATACAGTTTATGTGCTAAATCATCGGAATAGAGGATGTTAGCAGAAACTTTATCAGAGTTACACCATGCATAGTAACGGAACATTTCCTCGTATGAAGGATCACCGGTTCCGATTACGACAATCTGTGTATTATCATCAATGAGACGATCCATTGCGTAGCGTACAAGATCGAGACCTTTCTGGTCTGTCAGACGGGAAATGAGTCCGATCATGTATTTGTTCGGATTCACTTCAAGGCCAAGCTGTTTCTGGAGTTCTGCTTTATTCGCAGCCTTTCCCTCCCGATGGTTATATTCTGAATAGTTCCGATAGAGCTTTACATCATTTGACGGATCATATAAGGAGTAATCGACACCATTTACAATGCCAAAAAGGCTCTGGTTGCGTGCACTTAACAATCCGTCTAATCCTTCGCCATAGTATGCTGTCTGAATCTCCTGTGCGTAAGTGTTACTTACGGTTGTGACAAAGTCGGAATAAACGATTCCACCTTTGAGCATGTTCGCATCTTTTTTGAACTCTAACTTATCTGGTGTAAAGAGATAATCTGGAAGTCCGCTTAAACCTTTCATTGTATTGATATCCCATACACCCTGGAAACGAAGATTATGAATTGTCATCATTGTCTTAATACCCCAGAAGAATGGGTTTGCCGCAAATTCTGTCTTTAAGTAAACTGGAATTAATCCTGTCTGCCAGTCATGACAGTGAATCAAATCTGGGCGGAAATCAATAACTGGAAGGATAGAAAGAACTGCTTTACAGAAGAAAGTAAATTTTTCTACGTCAGTTCTTGTATCGGAATATGGCTCCATTGCTCCAAAGTAATCTAAGTTATCAACAAAGTAATAAGTAATGCCATTGTAAACGTACTTCATAATGCCCACATATACGTTTGGAATGTATGGCCCTACTCCCATATAAAAATGAGTAACATACTCAAAATTGTTCCGGTACTCTTCTGGGATTCCGCGGTAATTTGGCATTACAACACGTACATCCCACTCATTTTTGTCAAATTCCTTTGGTAATGCTCCTACTACGTCTGCGAGTCCGCCTGTTTTCATAAAAGGTACGCATTCAGAAGCTGCAAACAGAATCTTTTTCATAGTAATCCTCCCTGTATTGTCTTATATTGTAATACTTATATTTTACAATATATTTCATCATAATACCATGTTTATTTCTGGATTTTCAGAAAAGATGTTAAGAATTTTAAGAACTTTTCCATTTCCTCATCTGTTCCGATTGTGATTCGCAGATAGTTATTAATGCGAGGCTTATCAAAGTAACGCACATAAATATCTTTTTCTCTGGCTGCTTCAAAGATTTCCTTTGCAGGTACTTTCGGATGGGAAGCGAAAAGGAAGTTTGCCTTGGAATCCGGGAAGGTGAAGCCGAGTTTTTTCATCTCTGCTTTGAACCATTCTCTTGTGTTTACAATTTTTTCTACAGTTTCTTTAAAATACACATCATCCTCGATGGATGCAGTTCCAAGAAGGATGGACGTGCGGTTCATTGTGTAGGAGTTGAAGGAATATTTCACATCATTTAAAGCCTTGATTAATTCTGCAGAACCCATTGCGTAACCGATACGCATTCCTGCCATGGAACGGGACTTGGAAAATGTCTGCACAACTAAGAGATTCTCGTATTTGGAGAGAAGTTCCTGTGCGCTGTGTCCTCCAAAGTCTACATAGGCTTCATCAACGATAACAATAACATCCTGATTATGAGAGATAATGTCCTCAATCTCATCAAGTGGCATTAACACACCTGTCGGTGCGTTTGGATTCGGGAATACGACTCCACCGTTTTTCCAGTAGTAGTCATCTTTTTTAATCATAAAGTTCTCATCTAATGGCTTTTTATCATATGGAATCTTGAATAAATCAGCCCAAACATCATAGAATGAGTAAGTGATATCCGGGAAAAATATCGGCCTTTCGCTATTAAAAAATGTAAGAAAAGCCATGGCGAGTACATCATCGGAGCCAACTCCGACAAAGACCTGACTGCTGTCTAATCCCTTATATTTTGCGATTGCCTCTACTAACATTCCAGCTGTCGGATCTGGATAAAGACGCAGTTCTTCTGTTTCAGCACAGATTTTTGCACACTGTTCTTTTACCTTCGGTGAAGGCGGATAAGGATTCTCATTGGTATTTAACTTTATTACATTTGCTTTTTTTGGCTGTTCACCTGGTACATAAGGAACAACCTGTCTGATATTTTTCTTCCACTCCTGCATAATTTTTAACGCTCCATTTCCTGTAATTTGCTTAATTTTGCTGCCTGATCTGCTGCTGTTAAGCTGTCGATAATTTCATCGAGGTCACCATTTAAAATGTCATCGAGACGATGGAGGGTTAACTTGATTCTGTGGTCTGTTACACGTCCCTGTGGGAAGTTGTAAGTACGAATCTTCTCTGCACGGTCACCAGTACCAATCTGGCTCTTACGAAGTTCTGCCTCTGCATCATGTGCTTTAGACTGCTCTAAATCATACAGACGGGCACGAAGTACTTTAATTGCCTTATCTTTGTTCTTAAGCTGTGATTTCTCATCCTGACAGGAAATAACGATACCTGTTGGGATATGTGTTAATCGAACAGCGGAGTCGGTTGTATTTACACACTGACCACCATTTCCTGAAGCACGGAATACATCGAATCGGCAATCGTTCATATCAAGCTGTACATCTACTTCTTCTGCTTCTGGCATGATTGCTACTGTGATTGTAGAAGTATGGATACGTCCGCCGGACTCTGTTGCAGGGATACGCTGTACACGGTGAACTCCACTCTCGTACTTCAGGCGGGAATATGCGCCCTGGCCATTAATCATAAAGGAAACTTCTTTGAATCCTCCGATACCGTTCTCATTCACATCAATGAACTCTGTTTTCCAACGTTTAGATTCGGCATAGTTTTTGTACATACGATAAATCTCAGCAGCAAATAATGCAGCCTCATCCCCACCGGCACCGGCACGAATCTCAACGATAACGTTCTTATCATCGTTAGGGTCTTTTGGAAGAAGGAGAACCTTTAATTCCTCTTCATACTGCTCTACATTCTTCTTTGCTTCAGATAATTCCTCTTTCAGAAGCTCACGCATTTCCTCATCGTGTTCTTCCTCAAGCATCTCTACACTGTCTTCGATTGTCTGTTTTGCTTCTTTATATTCTTTATATTTTTCTACGATAGGAGCCAGCTCATTTTGCTCTTTCATCAGATTGCGGAATCGATTCTGGTCGCTAACTACATCTGGTTCACTAAGTTCCTGCATAACCTCATCGAGACGTTTTACAAGATCCTCTAATTTATCAAACATCTTTATTCCTCCTGTTTTCTTGCGCTTTTATAACTATAACTTTTATTCATAACCATTCAAGTTTATTGCTGTGCCTTCTTATACCTTGATAACCATCTATGTTCCAGATTTACATTTTCTTAAACTTTAAATGACTATCCAGATTTTATTTTTATGTGTTCTTAAATAGTTATATCTTTTATCATATTTCACTGTTACCCAAACTGCATATCTATTTTAAATCAGATTATTATAGCAATTACTTCCTACTATATATGCCCGTCACGATTCGGTCAAGTCCTGCAAGATCTTTATGCACTTTTACTTCGGAAAATCCTCTCTCGTTCATAAGATGGGTTAAGTCTTCTCCCTGTTCTGCCCCGATTTCAAAATAAATTCGTCCATCTGGATTCAGGTAATCAGGCGCCTCATTTATAATTTCTCGGTAAAAGCTAAGACCATCTGCTTCGCCATCAAGGGCGAGTCGCGGTTCGTGTTCTTTTACTTCTGGCATCAAGCCTTCGATTACTTCTGATGGGATATACGGTGGATTCGATAAAATGTAATCGAATCTGCCTTCGATATTTTCGAAAAGATTGCCTTTGATTAAGGTAACACCTGCATCCAGGTTCTGTGCATTCTTTTTTGCTACAGATAACGCCCCCTCAGAAATATCTGCAAGAGTCACTTCGGTATCCGGGCAAAGCTTTGCTACAGAAATGCCGATACAGCCGCTTCCAGTGCATAAATCCAGCACTTTGACTTTCTGTTCATTTTTCTGATCTGCTGTATTATTAGACTCACATCGGTTCTGTGTCTTTCTATTCCGAATATCTTCCACCGCCAGTTCCACCAGACATTCCGTATCCTGTCTCGGAATCAGCACTCGTTCATCCACATAGAAATCATATCCCATAAATTCGCATTCACCCATAAGATACTGCAAAGGCACTCGCTGCTCTCTTTGTTTCAGAACACTTTCTAACTCTGCTAAAAGTTCTTCCTTTACCTCCCCATTCGGGTTCATATAAAATTCAGCTCTGTCGATATGAAGTTTCCAGTCAAGAAATGCCCAGCTTTCATATTCAAAATCTTCAATCCCTGCATTTTGCAGTCGTTCTCGTATATTTATTAAAACTTCCCGGATTGTCATAGCTAATCCTCCAGTTCGCCGTTATGCATTGCCCGAAGATACTCTCTCCAGTCAAAAACGCCTTCTACTGCCTTAATTGCAACTTCCATCATTTCCTCATCTGGCTCTCTTGTTGTAAAATACTGCAAGTACAATCCTGGTTTACTTAACGTATTCACAATCTTCGAATCGCTTCTTCCTGCCAGACGAATAAATTCATAAGAAATACCTGCCACAACCGGAACGAGAAGGATTCTCAGCACAAACTTCCATACTAAGCTGTCCACACGAATAAACATAAATACGACAATGCTGACAATCATAACAATAAGCAGAAAACTGGTTCCACAACGCTTATGAAGCCTCGAATACTTTTTAATATTTTCCGGTGTCAGATCTTCACCGTGTTCCAGACAGTTAATCGTCTTATGTTCTGCACCATGATACATGAACACCCGCTTTATATCTTCCATTTTAGATATGAGCCATATATATATAAGAAATAATGCCACACGTATGATTCCTTCAATCAGGGTACGTATACTGTAAGATGGCAGAAATCCTTTCATCAGATTCGTAAGGAAAAATGGAAGTACCATAAAAATTCCAAGCGCCAATATAACAGAAATGACCATTGTGATTCCCATCAGAACGCTTTCTAACTTATCTCCAAAAATTTTTGTAAAAAACTGTTCCACTTTTCCCGGCTCATAATCCTCTTCCTCATAAAAAGAAGAAGAATAGGATAATGTTTTTAATCCGATATATAAAGACTCTCCAAAGTTAACAACTCCACGTATGATTGGTAAGCCAAGAACCGCATAACGACTTCCCAGGCTTTTATACTCGTCCGTCATTACTTCTATTTCATGATCTGGTTTCCGAACAGCAACTGCATAACGGTCAAGATTCTTCATCATGACCCCTTCCATTACTGCCTGTCCTCCAATACTTGTCTTTTTCAAAGAGCACCTCCTTTCAAGAATGCCTCGCATTCTTGCTGCAAGATGTGTGTCATCTCACATCTGGTATAACCAAAATTAGGCGACGGTACAACATCACAACATTCTCTGTGATACATTGCACCGCCGCCTAATTTAAAACCTTACGGTTATTAATTCTGATTCATGCCATATTTACGATTGAACTTGTCAATACGTCCACGAGCCTTAGCAGCTTTCTGCTGTCCTGTGTAGAATGAATGACATTTAGAACAAATTTCTACATGGATGTCTTCTTTAGTAGAACCTGTAACGAATTCGTTACCGCAGTTACATACAACCTTTGCCTGATAGTAATTTGGATGGATTCCCTCGCGCATCTTATTCACCTCTTCCAATATATGTTTCATTAATTAATTATATTCAATAGTTATCTTATTTCAAACAGCGTTCTTATTATACCATAACAGTATGTAGAGTGCAAGAACTTTTTACTTCTTTTTAATCAATTGTTTTTAATTAAATTTATTGTGGTTTTTAAAAAGAATCTTTCCTGCCCATTCCATATCTACTTTCATAAAGCTGTCCATAGAATGTTCTTTAATTGCATCTTTGTACTTGTCCTCCACCTGACGGTAAAACTCTCTTGTCAGCGGAATCTTCCCTATTCCTTTTTTCTGGAAAAAGACTAAAAAACAATAGTTATCTCTATTATAATCAAAAAGAATATTCAAAAGTGTGTCGTCTTCCATTTCCTTTTTCATCTGGTCAATATACATGATTTTGATAATCTCAATCACACGATCATCTAAATGATTATCGGCAATCATAATCTTTTCTTTTAAATCATTAATATTATCTACAAGACGTTTATCTATACCCTTTTCCTGTTCAAGCTCCGCAATCTCTGCTTTAATCTCTGCATTCATGACCGGTGCCATGTAAATCATAATATTTCTTTGGCTATCCACATATAAACTGTCATATGTAAGCGGTGCCATATACTCACATTCTTCACAGCTAAACTGGTACAGCCTGTTCTTCATAATTTCTTCTTTTAATTTTGCCTTCTCTGTTACATTAATAACCTTATACTTTTTAAGGGAATGCTTATGCCCACACTTTGGACATTCTAATTCTTCCATCGCATAACTTGTCAGTCTTTTGCCTTCCATACTACATTTTCCTCCAACACCTGCAGATATATTTATAAAAAAATTAAAAAGATATCTGCCTTTTCTAACTCTTATAATAGGCTGATTTTGCCATGCAGTCAAGAAAGAATATGCTTCTCACAAACCACATATTTATCTATTTGTAAAGACAAAAAGGACTTCCCGGAAGGAGGAGGCATCCGAACCTTCCGGGAAGTCTCTTTTAGTTTAAACACAGATCATATTTCCTGTTTAACGAGTTACAATCTTTTGTTTAGAAAGCTTACTGAAAATTTGCTTGCCATTATACTTTACATAAGAACGTACTTTGAAACGATATCTTCTGTAACGTTTAAAGTTTACATTGTTTGTTGTAATCTTTACAGAAATTGTCTTTTTCTTTGCATTTTGTACAACTTTAGACTTTCTATCGCGGGTAAATTTCTTCTTTTTACTGTCATACTTATAATATTTTTTACCCTCAATCTTTCCAACAAGTTTAAACTTCTTCGTCTGCCACATGTACTCATAGAGTTGATATCCTTTAACATTACGTTCTGTTTTAAGCTGAATTGCTGCCTTTGTCGTTCCATCTTTCTTTACAGATGTAATCTTTGGAGTCTGCGGCTTTGTAACAGCAGATGCACAATTAGATACCTGTCCATAAATTACTTTTTTATTCAAAGATACACCATATGCTTTTACAAGATATCTGTATACCGTTCCCGGCGTACGCTTCTTATCTGTATAGGCAGTCTTCTTTGTATTAGCAATCACAGCATATTTCCTTGTCTTTGCATTATAGCGATATACTATGTAGCCCTGTGCATCTTTTGCCTTGCTCCAGCTAAGTTTAATCTTTCGATCACCTTTCGCTTTTGCTTTTACTTTTGGCGTTCCTGGATGAATATCTACATATGTCGGATCTTTAGCTCCACAGTTCTTGCAAATACCATTCTGATAGTTGTGACCTGTTGCCGGAAGTAAAATATCTTTCCACTGTACCGCCTTCATAGCTGCTTCTTCTAAGAACATTTCCTTGCAATTTTCATCCTCACAGATCCAGTATTCCTTATTTCCTGCTTTTGTACAGGTTGGATTTACCTTATCCACCTTCTTTAAGGTATGTTTGTGGGCAGTAATATCTGTCTGGATTTCTCCTGTGATTCCTGAAACGGTTATCACATAACTTCCATCCTCATTCTTTTGTACTTCTACTAAGGTACAGTTCTCTGGCTGTTCTTTTCCTTCTGAAAGCTTATCAGCCAGGCAGTCATATCCGTTAATAACCAGCTTATCAATACGGATATATTTATTATCTGTATCTGGTGCTACCTTGAAGGAAAGCGTTCCATTTTCACGGATTTCCGTGTCTGGTGTTGTATCATCTGGTGTTCTCTTCATCTCAGAAAGTGCATAGCCTTCACCACTGACTGGAAGTGCGTATCCTTTATACTGTGTAAACTGTACAGTTACATGTACTTTCTTGTCGAGTTTTTCAATGACACACGTATTGGAAAGTTCATTTTCTACTTTCTTACCATTCACATACCAGCCTGCTACCATAAAGTCTGCACTCACTGGAACTGCCGTAAATGTAAGAGTTTTTCCACCTTCTACTGTGGTTGTCTGATCTTTTTTAAGCTTAAGGTCTGTGTTGCCAGCTTTCGCATTAAGAGTTCCTGCATTAGAAGCAACACCTTCACTTGTTTCATCAACTTCGTAAGAAACTTCATACATTGTAGCTGCATCAAATATTGCTTCTACACTATGCTCTTTCTTAACTTCGGAAAGAGTCAGTTCAGAACCATCTGCACTTATGCTTATTCCCTCTGTCGTATCTGTGACTTCTGTTCCATCAAGCTTCCAGCCTTTGATATGACAGAATTTATTGGATACTGCAGTAAACTTGATACTTGTTCCATATGCTGCTGAAATTTCTCCATCGGTCTTTTCCTCTGTATCTTTACCAACAAGAAGTTTACCCTGCTCATTGTTTACTTTATAAGTTACTTTATAAGACGCAGGAACAAGCCGTACAGAAACTTCTGTATTCTTCTTTACTGTCACTTCATAGGAAGTGCTGTGGCTGTCAATTACCTGACCGTCTACTTTCCAGCTTTCAACGATATAGTCTGCATCCGGTTTCACAGTAAATGTATATTTTTCATCGCCATTTACTTTATCGCCACTTGCAACTTCGCCTGCCGCTCCCCTTGCTGTGAGCGTTCCATTAGAAGGCTGTGCATAAGTTAATGTAAACTGGTCTTTCTCACAAACTGCCTCTACTTTATAAGAAGCAACTTCTGGTGTCTCTTTTGCACCACTTGGAACAGTAAATGTAAATGTATTTGCATTTTCTCCGTCTACAACCTTTCCATTTACTTTCCAGCAGCTTACTTTATAAGCTTCTTTTGGTGTTGCACTAAATGTCACCTTACTTCCGCCACGTATATCGGCTTTATTGCCTTCATATTCTGTACCTGATGTATCCTCTGCTTTCACTGTACCGTTTACTGCGCTCCAGCTTACTGCATAATCAATCTGTACGAACTGTACGGTGATTGCGGCTCCTGTGCCGTTCTCATCAGCTGTGTAAGTATACGTATTGCCTGTCTGTCCATCAACAACCTTTCCATTTACTTTCCAGCAGCCTACCTTATATCCAGTATCCGGCTGTGCTGTAATATCTACCGTTGCTCCGGAAGCAAGGACAAATCCAGTTTCAATATTGGCAATCTGATCTACCTTTCCTGCTACTGCACTGACAATCTTTCCGTTTGCTCCGGCAGCGATTGTTGTGTCACTTCCTGACTTCTTAAACTGTACGGTTACTGTATAGTCTTTTTCGACATTTGCAATCGTTAATGTGGAATCTGTAACTTTGATTCCATCTTCTTTCAAGACCTTACCGTTAACGCGCCATTCCTGAACAGAATAATCCTGATCTGGTGCTGCCGTAAATGTCAGTGTACTTCCTTCATATACCTTTTCGCCAGTAGTAAGCTTGTCAATCTTGTAAATGTCCATCTGCTTTCTATCTGCCTTTGCGGTTAAGGTTCCGTTTGCACTCTCACCTGAAGCAATTACAGGTTCATAAGTTACTTTATGTGTTCCAAGTGCTTTAAATGCTCCTTTTACGGTTACATTAGCTATTACATTCTCTACCTTGTAAGACTTCGTGTCTGTTGTGTTTCCAGATTTATCTTCATCGGTATATTCTGTTTCTACTGATGCACCTAACGCATCCTCATCAACGACATAGCCTTTTTCCGGTGTTAATGTAACAAGCAACTGTGTACCATTTGGAACATGATCTCCATTTGATACCGATATATCTTTGTTAGCGGCATCTTTGTAGATTACTGTAAGAGTTCCATTCGAGATACCGGATGGTATTGTCACAACCGGTTTTTCTTTGATAGTAACAACGACTTCTGTATTGCTGTCAAGTGCGTCAAGGCTTGCTCCTGATAAATCTTCGCTTGCCTTCACGTTCTTACTCCAGCCAGTGACATAGTAATCATTGTTTAAAGTGAGGGCAAATTCTATCGGAATATATGCGGAATGACTTTCCCCACTTGCAATTTCCTGACCATTGCTTGTCGCTGTGAGTTCTGCAATCTTTTTATCTGTTACTATTGTCTCACTAGGTTTGCCGTCATCTAATACAACCTTATACTTTAAGCTGTATTTCTGGGCGATGGTAATCACCGGACGAATATACAGATTTCCACTGATATTGTAAAGGGTAAATGTATTACTTCCGCCGCTTAACGCTGCATCTTCCCAGGTCTTACCATCCTTACTTGTCTGCCACAGTTTTACCATATGATTTGTCTTATCTGCTACAGATGCTGTAAAGGTAAGTGTTGTTCCTTCTTTAATAGAAGTAAGATCTGTTACCGCTTCTTTTGTCTCTGCGTTTATTGCTGTTACCTTCGCAAGAGAAGTATCGGTCTTTCCATCTTCATCTGCTACACTGGTAATTACTTTGTAGGAAGCTGTGCTCTTCTTAAAGCTTACTATTACATTTTCATCCTTGGAAATATCTTCAAGAACTAATGTTGTTCCAAGATAATCCTCGTCTTTGTCCTGCCATTTGTAAGTCTTTCCATCTACTTTCCAGCCAGATACGATATATCCTTCTTCTGGTTCTGCGGTAAATGTCACCTTGCTTCCCTGTGTAATCTTAGTTCCAGAATTAATCTTCTTATCATTTTCATTAACGGCTGTTAAGGTTCCTCCTTTACCATCTACATTGTAAGTAATCTCATGAGAAGTACTCTTGAAGCTCACTTCTACTGTAAGAACGCCGTCTTTTGTATGACCTGGATTTGTTGATGCGGTCTGTGATGCCGGATTAAATGAAGCTACATCTAAGATCTTTCCGTCTTCAGAAATACGCATTCCCTCTGGTAGATTCTTTGCATCTACTGCGTAATCCGTTCCGTTGATAATCCACTTAGCTACGCCATAGCCACTGTTTGGTGCCACTGCAAAACGAAGTCTCGTTCCTTTGGTCTGGTTACTTCCAGATGCCATCGGATACCAGTTATCCGCATAACGTCCAACAATCGTACCATTTTCTCCACAGGAAAACTTCACCTGTGCACTATCTGGTTTTACAGTAAAGCTTGCACTTTCAAATACTGCTGTGTAATTATTCTGGAATGCTTTTACTTTATCTGTTACCGCACCATTGCTGTCCGTCTTGTAGGAAAGTATAACATCAAACTTACCGGTCGCTGTTTTATCGGTAAAATATCCACAGTTCACATTAAGAACATCATTAAGGTTCACTCCCAAAATTTCCGGTTCCACCTTTAAAGTAATGTCAGAAGCACTAGACGGGGTTACACCATTTTTAATTTCCGGTGTAATTGTTACTGCTGCTTTTGTTACCTGTAAAGCTGCCGCTGCAAGTTCTTTCTGTGGATCAATCGTATCTCCATCATAAACGCGGAAATTATAGCTTGCCACTGATAATGGCTGTTTAACTTCATCCACTTTCTTTCTGTCTTTTTCTGTTGTTTCTACCGTATAAGTAAGATTAGTCTTTTCTGACTTCTTCCACTCCCCAACAGTCTGTGCCTTTGCCGCATCTGAGGAAACGGTAATGGCTCTTTCCTGAAGCTCATAACTAACACTTCCACCATAGGTCATGGTTCCTGTCAAAGTCTTTCCTGCACTGGATAATACAAGACGGTATTCTGTTGTGTTTGTCTCGTACGTTCCACCTGCATTATAATACTGTGCCTTCGTTGCCGATGCTGTATAACCGGATTTGGCAAGAACATTTACCTGAATGCTGTAGAGACCACTCGTAGCTGCTGTCCATTTTGCGGATGCTGCACCATTGGCATCTGTCGTTGCACTGATTGTCTCTACTCCATTCGTCTGTGTATTTACAATCTTAAATTCTACAGATGCACCTGCCGCTGCCTTACTGTTGTCCTTTTCTGTTACTTTTGCACGAAGAGTTAAGCTATCCCCAGCCTGTGTCGTATATACAGGTGTTTCTACTGTATTAATAACCTGCTTTGTCACAAGCGTAAGCTTCGCCGGATCAAAACCAGCAAGTTCTGTATCTCCTACTGTGTAAGTTTCTTCTACATCCTCCTGAATAGAAGTGATTGTATATGTTGTCGTTTCGCCACTACTTATCGTTACAAGAGCAAATCCGTACTGACTCTCATTTTCATAAGTAGTCTCCTGCTTTCCATTCACTGTACTTGTATCACTTACTGTATAGGTTTCATTTCTTCCAACAACAACTTTCGTATCTGCCTTGTGGTAAACATCATATAATACATTTTTATCGGCATCTGATAAAGTCACAGCACTTCCAGGCGTATTCGGTGCAGAAGAATCATATGTATAATATCCATTATTTGACTTCCAGTAATATGTGATTCTTGTCATAGATTCCAGACGGCTGTCTGTTGATGTAACTCCACTGCTTCCTGTATTGATACCTGCTCTCTGTTTTCCGGTAATCTTCGCCTGAAGATAATAAGTAACATCATTTTTCGTTACAGTTACAGAATCCTTTCCACTGTTAAATTCTGCCGGAACATCCGTAACTGCAGCGCCGTTTAGATTCGTATAGGAATATTTTTCAGCAACTGTAATCTTATCACCTGCAGTGTACGTATCGCCGGTCTTAGCCACCTGATAATATACTATATTGTCATTCTCATCTTTTCCAACACCGTAATACTTCGGAGCCGTTTGGTCTCCATCTGTATACACTGTTAACTCCGGCTGCGTACCTGATTTTTCTATCGTAATATTCTTTGTTGTCTTTATCTCTTGCGTTGTTGTACCTGTCTTCTTATTATAATTGGACTTGCCGGCATACGGTTTGGCAAGTGTTCCATTTCCCGTATTATCATGTCCGGTTATCGTAAGTTCTGGGGCAACTGCAGTTTCACCAACTGTAAGCGTCGCTGCCTTACTGTAATATTCAATAAGAGAGCTGGCACTTGTGTAACTTACGCGGAAAATACAGCGATATTCTGTATTATTATCTGCTTCTGTAAGATCATTAAGTGTAAGCTTACTGGATTTTGCTCCGTCAATCGTCTGCCATTTACCACCTTTTTCTCTTCGCTGCCATTTGTAATTAGTTGCTCTGTAATCAGAAGCTGTACTGGATAAATCCGCCTTAAATACAGCACTTCCGCCAATCTTTACACTTGCATTTTCTGGATTAGTGATGGTGACAGTTCCCATCTTCTCCGGAAGTGTCGTAACAATAAGCTTCTCACTGAAAACAGATTCTCCGGAGATCGCATCCCCTTTCTTTCCTTCTTTATAAGCCTTAATCGCGTAAGTATAGGATGTATCTGGTTTTAATCCTGTAACTTCGTATGTACTCTCTGTTCCATCGACTGTTCCGATCCGAATATCACTTCCATCAGAATAAATCTGATAAATACGATATTCATCAGCTCCTCTTTCTCCTGCATCCCATGTAATCTTCGCAGAATCAGATGTTACACTCTCTACTGCCAGATTTTCCGGTGGAGACGGAGGTGCGATAACATTCGTAAGCACATAACCAAGAACCGGTATTTCTGTACCATTTACCTTTGTTGTCCAATGTGCAAATTTCCAGTTAAAATCATAACCTTCTACCTGTTTACCTGTAACTGCACCCGTCTTTGTAATCGCCTCTGTATTAATCGTAGACTGCGATTCCGAATAAGTTGTACCGGCACCGCCTCCTGCTTTTACTCCAAATACAAGTCCATAAGCAGTAAACGAAGCATTCAGGTCATAGGTAAATGTCTTTTCCTGTTCTGTCTCTGTTGAAAATTCCTGTGTTACCGTTCCTTCCTTTCCATACTGGGTAGTTATTTTGCTTTCTGCCACATTATTAAGACCCGCTGTACTTGAACGGTAAGAGAATGGATTGCCCGGTGTGGCAAGTGTTCCATCTGCGATTTCTTCCAGTTCATAGCTTTGAGCTGCCTCATTATACTCATCCACCGGAAGCATACTTGTCAGCAGAGTACCCTGTCTCGCAAGTACCATCGTATCTTTTGTTCCTTTAATTTCATACCGATATGTTGTAACCGGTCTTCTGTAAACAATAACTTGATTTTCTCCCGTATCATTGGAGTAATTTAAGGAAAATTTCTTTGTCGTACTCGTAGCAGTCTCCCAGGTATATCCCTGTTCTACACTCGTCTCAAAGCCGGCACCGCATACAAAGCCGGCACAGATATCATCAACAGACCACTCAAAACCAGCTACGATATTCGTGGTAAGTCCCTCTGCTGTTGATACAGAAGTTCCCTCTCCATTCTCCTTACCATAAGCTGTTTCACTATTGCCGATATCTCCCTCGTCTACCTCAGAAAAATATGGAGTTGATTCAAGAAGTGCAAGCACTTCCGGCTCTGTATATGTTAAAGATACGTCTTTAATTCTTGCGATCGTACTGTCTGAGTCAATATCTGGTGCACATAAAGATGTGTACGCATTCCCCTTCTTACTAATACGATATCCTGTTGAGTTACACTGCCAGAAAGATTTACCTGTCTTTTTGTATGTATAGGTCTTATAGAAATATTGATTTTTTGATGCTCGTTTCTGACAGGTTGTAAATACAATCTGTTCCCTGCCTTCTTCATTGCCGGAAAAATTACCGGATACTGCATCCTGTACCAATCCATTTGTAATGATAGAGGTACCAATTCCATTATCACTGTGATTAAAATAATCCGTACGGTATTCCTCATTAAGACCTTTCCCTGCTTCATAGGTATATATCGTATCCATAATCAGTACAGAGGCTTTTGCGTTCACACCATCTGCAGCAAAGGTATCTACAACGACCAGGGACTGCACGTCATCTCTGTAATGTCCATCCTTTGTAAATCCACTGACCTGTGGCTGTCCATTACTTCCTATTGCTGGTACTTCACTTTTCGCATACGTTCCTATTGCAGAATTACCTTTTTTAGTTGTTTTACTACAAGATGTTACATATGCACCGATATCATGGGTCAGATCTGCATCTTTATTTGTTTTCTTATCTACCCATCCTGCTGTGATAATCTCCGGATAGTCCGCACCGCTGCCGGTCATAACAAGATTACCTACAGAAGAAGATGCCCAGCGGAGTCTCTGATTACCATTATTATATCCTTTGGTATCTAACTCAAAAGTTTTATTCCAGTAAGACTTTTCTTCCTCTGTGATATTATCATAAATAAACATTCTCGACTGGCGGTTATTTACATCCGCCTTCGTATTATTCATTCCTGCTGTGACAACAAGCTCATCTACGCTATCTTTGTCTGTATCTGCTGTTGTCATCTGAACAACTGGTGTATTTCTGAATACTTTTCCGTTATTTGAATGTTTTGTTGCTATATTCCCTGTACCTAAAATATCAAATATATTGCAGACAGTTCCTGTTTTCTCTAACTGCATATTACTTCCGATAGAGAACTCCCACAACTGAGGCTGTTCACTATCCGATTCCATCAACGGAGCATAGCCTATAACTGTATCCTTTCCATCTCCGTTAAAATCGCCTGCTGCTACAGAAACAAATCCTGTATCTTCAAATGCATCTGCTTGTTCCAGATAATCAAGAGTTTTTTCCCCTCCAATAGCATAAGTATTACTTACTCTGTTTCCGTCTTTATCTGCAATATAAAGCTCCAGACGCTTTCCTCCAAGCCAGTAGCCAAGAACAGCCACATAGCGCTTCTGCCCTTCACCCTCTGCATCGACAGGTGCCGTATCCATAATGGTAAATCCGTTTTTGTTCCCTTCCTCTTTTTTACCTATCCGAGTTCCGTCTGTTATGCTTCCAATGGAACCTTCTTTATGATCTCTGTCATTATTATAATTATAGGTTTCAAAACTTCTGTAGCCATCATACCCCTGTGAAACAAACAGTTCCGGTACGGTAAAAAGATTTACCCAGCCTTCTGTTCCATAAGGGTTATTCGCTTTTTCCTTTTTGGTATCAATGGTTGTATCCATCTTGATTCCAAAAGCATCCGTGTTTTCATTACTGTTCTCATCCTGCGTTTTTGCTGTCGTTTCCGCTGCTTTCGCTGGTAAAGTTACCTGCGGAAAGAATGGAATGATTAAGGCTAACGCAAGAAAAATACTTAAAAATCGTTGCTTCATACTTTCTCTCCCTTTCTTTTTGATACTTTTAGTCCCATTTTTATTTTTACAAAAAAGCGCAAAAAATGTCAATATATTTGTGCAGAATGCCAGTTTTTTGAAAAAAATTTACTTGTGTGGCGAAAGAAAGGCCAAAGTCAGCTCCCTGTCAATCAGAAAAGCATTGTTAACTTATTTTTTATTTATGGTTGACAATTCGTTCTACTTCTTTTATAATGGAGCCAGTTTTATTTTTAACAATACATTTTAGAGAGGAAATTATCATGTCTGCTATTACTACTACAAAGAAAAAATCTTTTACAACATTCCAGATGGCACTCATCGCTGTTATGGCTGCCATCACCTGTATTTTAGGACCACTCTCCATCCCGATTCCGATCAGCCCCGTTCCGATTTCTTTAACAAATCTGGCAATTTACCTGACTGTATGTCTGCTTGGCTGGAAGTTTGGAACAATAAGTTATCTGATCTACCTTCTTATTGGTATTGCAGGACTCCCTGTTTTCTCCGGTTTTAGTTCTGGTTTTGCAAAGCTTTTAGGACCTACTGGCGGATACCTGATCGGATTTATTCCAATGACAATCATCTGTGGATTTGCTTTTGAAAAGTTTTCTAACCACGGTATGCAGATTGTCGGTCTTGCCATCGGTACTATTGTTGCTTACATTTTTGGTACGGCATGGCTTGCCATCGAGGCACACCTTACCTTTTACCAGGCATTGCTTGCCGGAGTAATTCCATATATCCCTGGTGACCTTGTGAAAATCATTCTCGTTGTCCTTGCTGGACCGATTGTTAAAAAAAGATTACAATCTGGCGGCTTTCTTTTGTAAGCACTATTTTTTCTAATACTTTTTCAAAATATTTTGCTATACATTTTTGAAGAAAATGCAAAGAAAAACCACATTTATCGATGATATTTTATCATTTGATGTGGTTTTTTCTGTCTTTTTTATAAATTAATACTCTCTTCCTGCTTTCTTTTGCAAATTGTTATTATTATAACATTTTTATTGTAATGATAATAAATTATCATTTCTTTTCAAATTTTTTCTCATATGATATAATCGCGTCATTGAGACTATTTTTTGCTATCGGGGCAATACCCCTGTGAATGGAGGAGATTATGAGTAGACTTGAGGTCAGAAAAAAAAGCAAGGCCCAGTTAGTCGTTGACAATCTATACGAAGATCTGGAACGCCGAATTATTGCCAGTCCTCCCGGACTGTGTCCTGTTGATATGACTGCTTCTTTCCTGAAGCTGTTTCATGCACAGACTTGTGGAAAATGCGTTCCATGCCGTATCGGCCTGGGCGTTCTTGAAGATATGTTAGAAGATGTACTGGATGGAAAAGCCACTTTAGAAACACTTAGTTTAATTGAACGTACTGCAAAAGCCATTTATGACAGTGCCGACTGTGCCATTGGTTATGAGGCCGGAAGAATGGTTCTTAAAGGATTAGAAGGTTTTCGTGAAGATTTCATTGAACACATCACGAACGGACATTGTTCCTGTCATCTGGAACAGCCGGTTCCTTGTGTTGCTCTTTGTCCTGCCGGTGTTGACGTTCCTGGTTACATTTCTCTTATCGCAGATGAACGTTATGCAGATGCTGTTAAGTTAATCCGTAAAGATAACCCATTTGTTACTTCCTGTGCACTCGTATGTGAACATCCTTGTGAGACAAAGTGCCGTCGTAACTTCGTGGATGATGCGGTAAATATCCGCGGGCTCAAGCGTTACGCCGCTGACCACTGTGGTCTTGTGCCACCTCCAGAATGCTGCGAACCTACTGGTAAAACAGTTGCTATCATCGGTGGCGGTCCTTCTGGTTTAAGTGCTGCTTACTATTTACAGCAGATGGGACATCAGTGTACTGTTTTTGAACAGAGAAAAGAACTCGGCGGAATGCTTTACTATGGTATTCCTAACTACCGTCTCCCAAAAGAGCGTCTTGCTGAAGATGTTCAGAACATTCTTGCTACAGGTGTTGAGACAAAGATGAATACCTGCATCGGTGATGGAGATGGAGAGATTTCCTTTAAGATGTTAAAAGAAAACTACGATGCAGTTTATATTTCTATCGGTGCACATACAGATAAGAAGCTTGGTATTCCTGGCGAAGATGCTAAGGGTGTTATTTCCGCTATTCAGATGTTGCGTGATATCGGAGATGGAAATCCACCTGATTTTACAGGCAAAAATGTTATCGTTGTCGGCGGTGGTAACGTGGCTATGGACGCTACCCGTTCTGCTATCCGTCTTGGAGCTAAAAACGTTAGTGTTATGTACCGACGCAGAAAGGCTGATATGACTGCCCTCATGGACGAAATCGAGGCTGCTATCGCAGAGGGTGCAGAGATTCTTGAACTCCATGCCCCTCAGGCAATCGAAACAAATAAAAAAGGGTATGTAACTGCTATGGTTGCTGACCCTAAGATTATCGGCCTGATTACTGGCGGTCGTCCTTCTCCTGCAAATTCCGGAAGAGAACCTATACATATCCCTTGTGATATTGTTATCGTTGCAATCGGACAGGATATCGTTTCTGAACCATTTGAACGTGCAGGCATCCCTGCAAAGCGTGGACGCTTCTTAGCACAGAAGGATAGCTCTATTGCGGAAAAAGATGGTGTATTTTCCGGCGGAGACTGTGTAACCGGACCTGCTACCGTTATCCGTGCTATCGCAGCCGGAAAAGTAGCGGCTGCCAACATCGACAATTACCTCGGATTCAATCATAAGATTGAAAGCGGCGTTGTTGTTCCAGAACCTCGTATTGAGAACAAGACACCTTGCGGACGTGTTACTATGATGGAAAGAAATACTACAGAACGTAAAAAGGATTTCAATATCGTGGAGAACGGCATGACCTGCAAAGAGGCCAATCAGGAAGCACACCGCTGCCTGCGCTGTGACCGTTTTGGTTATGGAGTATTTAAAGGAGGACGAGTTGAAGAATGGTAAATATTAAGATAAATGACGTTCCTATCTCCGTTGAAGAGGGAACTACGATTTTAGAAGCCTGCAGAGAGGCAAAAATGATTGTCCCTACTTTGTGTTATTTAAAAGATATCAACGAAATCGGTGCCTGCCGTGTCTGCGTTGTGGAAATAAAAGGTATCGAAAGGCTCGTCACTTCCTGTAACAATACAGTAAAAGAAGGAATGGAGATTTACACAAACTCCCCAAAAGTACGTGATGCCCGCCGAATCAATATTAAGCTGATTCTCTCACAGCACAACTGCTTCTGCCCTACCTGTGTTCGAAGCGGAAACTGTCAGCTTCAGAAAGTTGCCAACGACCTTGAATTCGGAAGTGGTACTTTCAAACAACACATTACAGAAGAGAAGTGGCCCATGGACTTTCCTCTTATCCGTGACGAGAGCAAATGTATCAAATGTATGCGCTGTATCCAAATTTGTGATAAAGTACAGTCTTTAAAAGTATGGGATATCGCCAAAACTGGTTCCCGTACCACCGTTAATGTATCTCTTGGAAGAAATATTAAAGAAGCCGACTGTGCTCTTTGCGGACAGTGTATCACTCATTGTCCAGTTGCTGCTCTGTCAGGCCGTGACGATAAACGTCCGGTATTCTCTCAGAACGGTATGTTAAATACAAGAAGAAAAACTACAGTTGTTCAGGTTGCTCCTGCCGTTCGTACCGCATGGGCTGAAGCCTTCAAGCTTTCCCGTAAGTTTGCTTCCCCAGAACGACTTGCCGGTGCACTTCGTCTGATGGGATTTGATTATGTATTTGATACAACTTACGCTGCCGATCTTACTATTATGGAAGAAGGAAGCGAGTTCTTAGAACGACTGAAACATAAAGAAGACTACCAGTGGCCAATGTTTACCTCCTGCTGTCCTGGCTGGGTTCGTTTCTTAAAATCCCAGTATCCTGACATGGTAGACTGCCTTTCCACTGCAAAGTCTCCTCAACAGATGCAGGGAGCCATCATCAAGAACTACTTTGCTGATAAGATTCATGAAGATCCTGAAAACATTTTCAGCGTTTCCATCATGCCATGTATCGCAAAGAAGGCCGAATGTGCACTTCCTACTATGGACAGTACAGGAACTGGTCCTGACGTTGACGTTGTATTAAATACACGCGAATTCGTTGACTATATGAAGTCCCTCAACATTGATGTTTACGGACTTCCAGAAGACCGCTTCGACTCTCCTTGCGGAGAAGGAACTGGTGCTGCCGTAATCTTCGGAACAACCGGTGGTGTTATGGAAGCTGCCTTAAGAAGCTGCTATTATCTTGCAACAGGACAGAACCCTGACCCAGATGCATTCCACGGTGTACGAGGAATGGACGGCTGGAAAGAAGCTGCTATCGACATCAACGGCACAGAAGTTAAAGTTGCCGTAGTAAGTGGACTTGGCAACGCAAGAAAGTTAATCGAAGCCGTTCGCCGCGGTGAAGTATTCTACCACTTTGTAGAAGTTATGGCCTGCCCTGGCGGCTGCGTAGGCGGTGGTGGACAGCCAATCCACGAAGGGAAGGAAATGGCTGAGATTCGCTCCAAGAACCTCTACTTCCTTGATTCCCAGAACGAACGTCGTTTCTCGCATGAGAATCCGGAAGTGTTAAAGACTTATGAAGAGTATCTGGAGAAACCTCTTTCTCGTATGTCTCATAAGCTGCTGCATACTGACCATCATGGGTGGGATATGCCGTTGGCTCCAAAGTTGAAGAAACGATAAATAGGGGGTGCCGCAGGCAAAGTTGACGCCCTCTGGAAGATAAATAAAGCATATTTGCGACTTTAGTCGCTGCAGGTTGAATGCTCGCTTTCGCGCTCGCATCCAACCTTTGCTCCGAGGTCACAAATATGCTTTATTTATCTTCCAGAGAGCTGTGCTTTGGCTAGAGAGGAAATTATTACCATTTATCGTTGGGGAGAGATTTGAGGATTCACCAGATGGGCTTAGACTTTATACTCTTCTTCCTCAAATTCTCTCCGTTTCTAGGTTTAATTCACTCCAACCGCCATAGCACAGAAGCCAGGAAGCAAACGAATCTATATTTATGACCTCGGAGCAAGTGTTGGATGCGAGCGCGAAAGCGAGCATTCAACACGCCGCGACTAAAGTCATAAATATAGATTCGTTTGCTTCCTGGCTTCGTCTATCTGTTTACTGAATTAAACCAGAATCCTAAACCTTCCATCTACCGTTTCAGATCTTTCCGGTGGTTCTGGTACGCAGAATTCTCCAGTAAACCAGCCATCTTTTGTGTAGTTCCATTCTTTTATTCTCGTATATGTTGTGTCAATACTGATTACATCTTCATCATTGTTCCAGACGGAGCCGACATATAAAACATACATATTTTGTCCATCAAATATATATTTATTCCGTCCAACACCGCCATCTTCGTGAACTTCATATACTATGATACTATCCTTTTCTCCTTTTTGTGCATTCTTTAAAAATCCATCAAATTTATCTGCATTCCGCATATGTTCTTCTCTTCCGCTAAAAAATGCCGGAACAGAACAGCTTTCTATTTTATCTAATATCTTTTTTATAGTCTTACTCGGTAATACTACATTGCTGGTATCACCCTTTTCGCTTTTATCATAAATAGGCCAGACAGCCTGCATCATCTCATGTAATTCTTTTTTTGCTGTTTTATCTTCCTGCTTATCTACTGGAAGATCATAGCCTTTTTCATAGACAGTCTTTTCCTCCGTTGAATTATTCTTATCAGAAAGTACATCCATCTCATAGCCATATCCCGTATTCAATTCACTGTTCGTATCATCCTCGAATTCTTTCTCGCTATCTTTCTCTTTCATATTATTGGAATCCGAATTAGAATTATCTTCATTATTATTTCCATTCGTAATTTTTTCTATTATTTTATTCGGCCTGCCACCACTCTTCATTCCAAGTTCTGCCGCCACAGCTAAAATTGCTACTAATAAAAGAACCACTAATATAATAATAATAATGCTCTTCTTTTGCATCCAATCATTCTTATTCCTCATAACCCTCATTACAGCCTCCCGTGATTTTTTTCATAAACATAATTTTAGCAAGGCTACGGGGGTAAAAGCAAATTTCTAATTTCATGAAAATTACCATAAGATTCTGATTTGCTGAATGACAAAGGAGACGCCGAAAGAAATTTAAATTTTTACCTGATTTACGAAATTAAAACTCCCAATTCTGAATTTACTTCAACAGCCAAAGACAGCACCCAAAGAGAGAAGATACCCTATATTTGTGGCCTTAGAACGAGGATTGAATGTGAGCCTGTAAGCAAACATTCAACCCACAGTGATAGAGTCACAAATATAGGGTATCTTCTCTCTTTGGGTGCGTCTACTTTACCTGCGGCAACTCAGAATTATCCCTTTATTAATTCATAGAGTTCCTGTACATTATCCGCTATATACAATGGATTAATCTTCTCAAGGTCTTCCTTATCGCGGAATCCCCATGTGACAGAAGCACATCTAATTCCCGCATTGGCGGCTGCTTCCACATCCACTTCAGAGTCTCCAACGTAAATAGTTTCTTCTGGTTTGCATTTTAGCGTATCCATCATGATTAAGATAGAATCCGGGGCTGGTTTTCTTTTTATGCCTTCTTTTTCTCCCAAAGTCTCATTTACTTTGTCTCCTAAAAATGATTCTACCAATTCTTTTACTACAATATCACCTTTCGCAGAAACAACTCCTATAGAATAATTTTCATCAGAAAGCTTATTTACCAGCTTTTTTACCCCTGGATAAAGACCTGTTTTTTTATCAGCGTTCTTTTTATAATAAGCTTGAAAATAGGATAATACTTCTTCGTATTTTTCTGCAGTTACATTTTCTGGCAAAGATTTTTTTATTAAGGCTTTTGCGCCACCGCCTATGAAGCTTCTTACTTCTGCTTTTGTTCGTTTCGGGTATTTAAAATAGTTTAAGGTATGATTTACACTATCTTCAAGATCATCTAAAGTATTTAATAATGTACCATCTAAATCAAAAATAACTGCCTTCCCCATACTTTTTCCCTCTTCTATATATCCAGTCATGTATATACATCTTATTTTAAAAAAATATGATTTCTATTTAGCTCTGTCCATTTGCAGCATTCATAAATCTTCTCTGATAGCTGATTACCTGATTCGTAGATGTAAATCTTGCAAGATAATTTGGTTCTGCTGTAATTACGACTTTGTGATTCATATCCTGGAATTCTGGTTCTGTAAGGAGTTTATCAATATCCGGATAGTTGTAAGGGCCTTCCATAGAACATACAATAAGACGTGTGTCTTTTAGATTGGAGTTCTTTAATACGCGCAGATTATGACGCATACCATCTAATCCATCCTGACCCTGCTTATCTTCAAAATGTCTGTATTTAAGAAGATCTTTACCAAATGCAAGAACATCTGCCAATGCCATATCCCTATCTGCTTCTGTATAATAATCACAGGAGATAAAGTAGTCTTTTAATGTCTCTAAAATCTTATTATCCTTTGAAACTTCATACATATCAACATATTTTTTAATATTTTGAGACTGTAAAAGACGATGTCTTAAAAATGTATTGATAAAGTATGGTCTTGCCTGCATTGCCAGCATAGTCTGAAACGGCTCAAACATTAATGTAAAGTTTACACGGAATCCATGTTCATGCAGTTTCAATGCAAGATTATGCCCGCGAAGTGCATCTTCTGTTCCAACCTGATCCGGTCTCTTGTCAAGTTTTTTATTTTCACTGAGAAGCTGGGTTACATTCTGTGGTGTAACGGCTCCTGTATGAGGGACTTTAATAACTACACGATATCTAGAAAACATTTCTCTAAATTTTTCTGCCTCTTCAAGAATCTTATTGAAATCCTGCTCAAAAGGATTGTTCAGCTCCACACTGATATCACATCCCGGACCAAGTACTCTTCCGATTTCTGCCATAACTTCATCACGGTTCTTATATTTATTTCCAACATTAGCCTTTGGATTATTAATAAATAAATCGTAAATGATTCCCGGGTTACAGGTCAAATTGGAAATTAAAGGGCTGATTGGTTCCACTTCATATGGATTCGCACTGTCGGCAGAAAACAATACATTTGTTGGTCTTAATATACCATTCTTATCATAAGAAATATCTCTTACCAGATCAACCTTTACAACACCGTCTTTTTCCATCACAAGCTCTCGCTTAAAACCTGCAGGAGTTTCCCCTTCCGGTGTATGGAATGTGTTGATAACATCCTTAAACTGTTCTGTTACACCTACGTACTTTGCCATTTTTGTTAAATCGAAAAACTCTTCTTTACTAACTGGCATATCCTGTACTCTCGAAACAAAACTCTCATCTCCGCGTACGGTTTCTAATCCAAGGGAATCTAACGTTACATTTAACATACTTTTCTCCTCCTATAATAAAAATTTGATTTTAAATAACTGAGCTTCATGTTGATTTTATATTATCATACTTGTATATACATGTCAATATTGAATTTATGGAGTTAAAAAATGAACACATACACTATAAAGACAGATAAAGCATATTTTGCGGCCTCGGAGCGAGTGTTGAACACTCGCTCCAAGGCCGCAAAAATATGCTTTATCTGTCTTTATAGTGTGTTTGCTGGCAACTTCGTGGGATTCATAGGAGAGACTTAGAGAAAAAAGTGAATTCTATTTTTCTCCCCATCCAAAACACAGTCCTCAGCAAATCAGAATTCTAAATTCTCCCCTGTTTCTTTATTGAACACATGGACTGCATTTCCGCCAAATGCGAAAGAGATTTCACTTCCGATTGATAAATCTTCTCCACCTGTTAAATCCATCGTCTGTACGATGATAATGGTATCTCTTCCACAGGCATTGACATGTAAATGAATCGCACTTCCCATCATCTCGGATACGTCCACTTTGCCTGTGATGGCATCTTTGCCTGGCTGAGCTAAAGCGATGTGCTCTGGACGGATTCCAAGGGTGATTTCCTGTGATTTTACGTTATTTTTAGCGAGTGCTGCCTGTTTTTCTTCGGAAAGTATAATGGAAACACCACCTAATTCTACACTGTATTTCCCAGACTGTTCTACGAGTTTCGCATCAAACATATTCATCTGTGGCATACCGATAAAGCCTGCTACAAAGATGTTCGCTGGATGGTCAAATACTTCCTGTGGAGTTCCGACCTGCTGTACGATTCCATCCTTCATGATAACGATACGGTCACCAAGTGTCATGGCTTCTGTCTGGTCATGTGTTACATAAATAAATGTTGTATCAATTCTCTGACGGAGCTTGATAAGCTCTGCTCTCATCTGGTTACGAAGCTTGGCATCTAAGTTTGATAAAGGCTCATCCATTAAAAGAACTTTCGGTTCTCTTACAATCGCACGACCAATGGCAACTCTCTGACGCTGTCCACCGGATAATGCCTTTGGCTTACGGTCAAGATACTGTGTAATATCAAGAATTTCTGCCACTTCGTCCACTCTCTTATTCATCTCGTCTTTTGGCATCTTGCGAAGTTTTAATGGGAATTCCATGTTCTCGCGAACTGTCATATGTGGATACAGCGCATAGCTCTGGAATACCATAGCGATATCACGACCCTTTGGAGCTACATCATTCATTCTCTTTCCATCAATGAGGAGTTCTCCTCCACTGATTTCTTCGAGGCCGGCTACCATACGAAGTGTTGTGGACTTACCACATCCGGATGGACCTACTAATACGATGAATTCGCGGTCCTTGATGTCAAGATTGAAGTCCTGAACTGCTAATACGCCTTCGTCTGTAACCATAAGATTGCTCTTCTTCTGGCCCTTTTTGCTCTTCTTCTCTGTGTTTGGGTAAACTTTCTTAATATGTTTTAATGTTACCTCTGCCATATTCTTAGACTTTAGTGATACTGCCTCCGCACGATATCACCTCGCAGCCGGCGATTACTTCCGCGCCACATTACGACAGGTCTCCACACTGCCGCACCGCAAGTCTGACGGTTATCCTCCTTCTCTTTGCCCTGACCGTTCAGAAAGTGGAGTGAGACGGTTCAGGGGGGAATAAAAATTTTAATTTACAGGATTTCCCTGTAATTTAAGGCTGAGTATACACTACTTTTTTTAGTTTGTCCATACCCTTTTAAAAAAAATTCATTTTGCAGTCAAGTTCTTTGTTCAATATGTATAATTTTTGTTATGTTTTTCAATCACTTTTAACAATTTTTTTCTATTCGACAAAAAATACTTGTAATTCTACTCATATAAGTTATATAATATGCTTATCAAGCGACTGGAAACATTTCCGAAAACGGTTCCAGTACATAGTTACATACTCTTAAGTCGCAAGACACGCAAGGATATTTAAAAAGGAGGATTCATTATTATGAGAAAAATGAAACGATTACTTGCAGCAGGCTTAGCAACAATCATGGCTTGTTCCATGCTCACCGGATGTGGCGGCGGAAGTTCCGATAAGAAAGCATCTTCTGATAAGGACTCATCCAAAGGTTCTGTTTACTATCTTAACTTCAAACCAGAAGCAGATGAACAGTGGCAGGAACTTGCAAAAGAATACACAGACGAAACTGGTGTTCCAGTTACAGTAGTAACAGCAGCAGCAAACCAGTACGAAACTACTTTAAAGAGTGAGATGGGTAAATCCGAAGCTCCTACTCTTTTCCAGGTTAACGGTCCTGTAGGTCTTGCTTCATGGAAAGATTACTGCTACGATTTAACAGGTTCTGATATTTTAAATGAACTTACAAGTGATAAGTTTGAATTAAAGAACGGCGATGAAATCGCAGGTGTTGGTTACTGTACAGAAACTTACGGTTTAATCTACAACAAAGCACTTCTTAAAAAAGCTGGTTACACACAGAATGATATCAAATCTTTCGCAGATTTAAAGAAAGTTGCTGAAGATATCACAAAGAGAAAAGATGAATTAGGATTCTCCGCATTTACTTCCGCTGGTATGGACGGTTCTTCTGACTGGAGATTTAAAACACATCTTGCAAACCTTCCTATTTACTATGAATACCAGAAAGACGGAATCACAGATACAAAAGCAATCAAAGGTACTTATCTTGATAACTACCGTAACATCTGGGATTTATACATCAACAATGGAACATGTGATGCAAAACAGTTAAGCAAGAAGACTGGTGATGACGCTGTAGCTGAATTCACAACAGAGCAGGCTGTATTCTATCAGAATGGTACATGGGCATATGGTGATATCGCTGATATCGGAAATGATAATCTTGGAATGCTTCCTATTTATATTGGTGCTCCTGGCGAAGAGAAACAGGGACTTTGTACTGGTACAGAGAATTACTGGTGTGTAAATAAAAATGCAAGCAAAGAAGATATTCAGGCAACACTTGATTTCATAAACTGGTGCGTAACTTCTGAAGAAGGTACAAAGATGATGTGCAGCGCAGACGGAATGGGATTCGTTATTCCTTTCAAAAACAACTTAAAATCTGAAAACCCACTGGTTAACATCGCAAACGACTACATGGAAAAAGGTTATACTCCTGTAGACTGGACATTCTCCACAATGCCATCTGAACAGTGGAAGAACGACTTAGGTTCTGCACTTACTACTTATGCAGCAGATCAGACAGACGCAAACTGGAAGTTAGTACAGAATGCATTTGTTGACGGATGGGCTAAAGAAGCCGCTGCCGCTACAAAATAACTTTTTATAACAAGTTTAAACTCCTCTATTTGAAACAGTTCGAAACAAATTAAAACAAAAACTTATAAACATATCTCAGATACAGGGTGGACATACCGTCCTCCCTGTATTTTTTAAGGAGGCTATTGCTACTATGGAAAAGTCCATTAAAAAATACTGGCCGATTTTTGTACTTCCTACATTCGCAGCATTTATCATCGGCTTCATCGTTCCTTTCATCGAAGGTATTTACTTATCATTTTGCAAATTTACTACAATCAGAGATGCCTCTTTCGTGGGCTTATCTAATTATGTAGAAGCATTTAAAGACAATACATTTACTCATGCATTTGGCTTTACAGCAGTTTTTGCTGTTGTAACTTTAGTTTTAATCAACGTTCTTGCCTTTGCTATCGCACTTGCACTGACACAGAAAATCAAAGGCACAAACATTTTCCGTACTATATTCTTTATGCCTAACTTAATCGGTGGTATCGTACTCGGTTATATCTGGCAGTTAATCTTTGATGGTATTTTTGAAAAATTTGACCTGGCACTGAAATTAAGTGCAAAGCTTGGTTTCTGGGGTCTTGTCATTTTAATATGCTGGCAGCAGATTGGTTACATGATGATTGTTTACATCGCCGGACTTCAGGCAATCCCAGGCTCCTTAAATGAGGCTGCCATGATTGACGGAGCAAATAAATGGCAGCGTCTCATTCATGTTACGATTCCAAACATGATGCCTTCTATTACAATCTGTACATTTTTAACAATTACAAACTCATTTAAACTCTTTGACCAGAACCTGTCCCTGACAGGCGGTGAACCGATGCATCAGACAGAAATGATGGCACTGAATATTTACGATACCTTCTACGGCCGTGTCGGATATGAAGGTGTCGGTCAGGCAAAAGCGGTTATCTTCTTTATCATCGTTGTCGCTATCGGTATGATTCAGCTTTATGCTACTAAGAGCAAGGAGGTACAGCAATAATGAAAAATAAAACAAGTGGTATTTTTGCAACTATATTTTTTACCCTTATTTCCATATTATTTGTCTCACCAATTTTAATCGTTTTGATGAACTCCTTTAAAAAGAAAGCATTCATCAGTTTAGAGCCATTTAAACTTCCAAATGAAAAAAGTTATGTAGGTCTTGAGAACTATTTAACCAGTATCTCAAAATACGACTTTATCAAAGCAGTAGGCTGGACCGTATTTATTACCGTTCTCTCTGTTATCGTTATCCTCGTATGCTGTTCCATGTGTGCATGGTACATTACCCGCGTACAAAACAAGATTACAAAATTAATTTACCTTTTATGCGTATTTTCCATGGTAATTCCTTTCCAGATGGTTATGTTCACTTTATCAGGAACTGCTGATACACTTGGATTAAATACTCCATGGGGACTCATTATTGTTTATCTGGGGTTTGGTGCCGGACTTGCCGTATTTATGTTCTGCGGCTTTGTAAAGTCTATCCCTGTTGAAATCGAGGAAGCAGCTATGATTGACGGATGTAATCCTATCCGTACTTTCTTCTCTGTTGTCCTTCCAATTATGAAACCAACTTATATTTCTGTAGGTATTCTTGAAGCAATGTGGATCTGGAACGACTTCCTTCTTCCATACCTGATTCTTGATATTAAGAAATACAAAACCATCTCCATCATCATCCAGTACATGAAGGGAAGTTATGGACGAGTAGATATGGGTGCCATCATGGCATGCCTGATTATGGCAGTTATCCCTGTTATTGTATTCTACTTAAGCTGCCAGAAATATATTATTAAAGGTGTTGCGGCCGGAGCAGTTAAAGGGTAATATATTACATATCATTTATTTGGAAGGTAATGCGTATGACAATCAAAGATATTGCTCGTTTATCGGGATACGGTATTGGAACCGTATCCCGGGTTTTAAATAATCACCCAGATGTCAGCGAAAAGGCCAGAAAGAAAATATTGAGCGTGATTGAAGAAAATAATTTCCAGCCAAACAGTAATGCCCGACATCTGAAAATGCAGTCCAGTTCCTCTGTGATTCTTATTGTAAAAGGAACTTCTAACCTGCTATTTGCTGACATTGTAGAACAGATGCAGTCTCTCTTCTTAAAGAATGGAGAAAATGTTTCTACCTATTATATAGATGAAGACGCCAATGAAGTAAACTATGCGATCCAGCTTTGCCGCGACCGCAACCCAAAGGGAATCGTTTTCTTAGGTGGTAACTTAGAATATTTTAAAGAAGATTTTGCACACATCCACATCCCCTGCCTTTTATTGACCAACAACAGCAGTGATCTGGACTTTGACAATCTTTCTTCTGTGACAACCTGTGATGAACAAGCTGCCCAGTCCGTCATTGAGTATCTTGCTAAAAAGGGACATACCTCTATTGGTGTGGTCGGCGGTAATCTGACCGAAACAGAAATCAGTTTCCGCAGATTTACCGGTGCAAAATGGGGATTTAAAAACAGCAAACTTTCATTTAACCAGCGACTGCAATATGAGCCTTGCCGCTTCTCCATGGAAGAGGGCTATCAGGCAGCTATGCGGCTTTTAAACCGTAATACTGCTATCACTGCTATTTTTGCAATGAGTGATCTAATTGCCCTTGGAACAATGCGTGCAATCTATGACATGGGAAAAAGAGTACCAGAAGACATTTCCATCGTTGGATATGATGGTATCGCACTTTCCAGATACTGCGTACCCCGCCTTACAACTGTACAACAGGACACAACACAGCTCGCTAAAAAGGGAGTTGACCTGATGCTGCAGCGAATTAATTATCCTTATCATGCAACACATAAAACAACACCATTTCATTTGATTGAAGGTGAAAGTGTTATGGAATTGAACGGAGATAAATAAATATTATTTTCCAATTCAAAAGACAGAACACTATAGCAATTTCATAAAACAATAAAAGATAGTGTAGCACTATGTTTAACATTACAATAAAAATATAAACAAAACGGGAGGTCTCTTATGAGAACCGCAGGAATATTAATGCCAATCACTTCCCTCCCTTCTCCTTACGGGGTTGGAACACTGGGACAGTGTGCGCGTGATTTTATACAATTTTTACATCGTGCCGGACAGACATACTGGCAGATACTTCCGATATGTCCAACAGGATATGGGGATTCCCCTTACCAGTCCTTCTCCTCCTATGCCGGCAATCCATATATGATTGACTTTGATGACTTAAAAAAAGAAGGACTATTACAGGAAGAAGAATATGCTTCTATTTCCTGGGGTGATAATCCAGCAAGAGTAGATTACAGCCTGCTCTACAGCCATAAATTTTCTATCTTAAGAATAGCATGTTCCCGCATATCCGGGGTACTTTCTGAACGTTTTCAGACTTTCTGTAAAGAACAGAACGTCTGGTTAAATGATTATGCATTGTATATGTCGATTAAAGATTACTACGGCGGTCAATCCTGGCAGGAGTGGCCGGAAACTCTCCAGAAAAGAGAAAAAGATTCTCTGGAAGCCATCCGCCAGGAACTTACCGATGAAATCCTGTTCTGGAAAAAGGTTCAGTTTTTGTTTTTCTATCAATGGGACAAATTAAAAGCATATGCAGAAGAAAATAATATAAAAATTATTGGTGATCTTCCTATTTATGTTTCTTACGACAGTGCTGACGTTTGGGCACACCCGGAAGAATTCCAGCTTGATGAAAACCTTTGTCCAATCGAAGTTGCCGGATGCCCACCCGACGGATTTTCCGCTGACGGCCAGCTTTGGGGCAACCCTCTTTTCAACTGGGACTACATGAAAGAAACTGGATATCAATGGTGGGTAAACCGCATTGCTTACCAGTCAAAAATCTACGATGTGATCCGCATCGACCACTTCCGCGGATTTGATGAATACTATGCCATTCCATACGGTGATTCCACCGCCAAAAATGGATATTGGAAACCAGGTCCTGGCATGGATTTATTCACTACGATTGAGAACAAACTTGGTAAACTTCCTATCATTGCAGAAGATCTCGGATTCTTAACAGACTCCGTAAAACAGCTTTTGGCATCTACTGGATTTCCAGGAATGAAAGTCCTCGAATTTGCCTTTGACAGCAGAGATACTGGTTCTGGTTATCTTCCACACTGTTATCCAAATAATTGCGTTGTATACACAGGAACACACGATAATGATACCATTCTTGGCTGGTTTGAAACCGCTCCGGAAGAATTCCAAAACAATGCTATTCGTTACCTCCGTCTTACAAAAGAAGAAGGTTATCATATTGGTATGATGCGTTGTGCCTGGGCAAGTGTTGCCAATACTGCGATTATGCAGATGCAGGATTTTCTTGGACTTGGAGTGGAAGGCAGGATGAATACACCTTCTACGCTGGGCGGAAACTGGACATGGCGATGCCTGCCGGGAGATTATAATAATGAACTGGCAGACTGGCTCTATGAAGAAACCAAAATATATGATCGACTGAATTAATTGAATTGAAGAAAACAGACGAAAAATAAAAAGTATAAGGTAGAATCTGTACCAGCAGTCTCTAACTTATACTTTTATTTTTCTGTTTTTTCATCAATTCTTTAAATAAAATTTTTTTATTTTACACAGTTTTTTTCTATTGCTAAATTGAAGAATCAAATTTAGTTTTATCTTCCATTAACTTATCATAAGCATTATAAACAAAACCACAGCTAAATTGATTCCCATTATTATAAGAAACTTTAAAATAATGTTTAAAAGTCGTAAACCTTCACCATCATCGCTCTTAGAGTTTACATTCTGATATTGTAGTTGCTCCCCTTCTCCTCCTTCCGTATATCTGATATATTTAACATCCTCGACAGCTTTATATGAACTCTTTTCTCTCCTGTACCGAGCCAAAGGGTCTGTAGTTTTCATAATTTCTTTATAAAAATTATTTAACCACTCTATATCGTCTCTTGTACAAATATCATATTGTGATGTTCCAACCTCATGTACATAATTATTTCTAATATGTCTATAATGTTTTAACTTATATAGCGTTTTATTCCATAAAGGGACATATCTATTTCCATCATTTACTTCTTTCATCGTATCTATATATGTAGTAACACCTTTCTCACTATTAAAAATTTCTTTACATATTTTATCCAGATGTTTATAAGATTCCATAAAATCATTATTTAAATTAGTCATTTCTTACCTTTCTTCTATTCTATCAGAAAATTCTCCGTAATACATTTTATACTGCTCAAAGACTTCCAAGTTTTTTAACCAGCAATTCTCCTTGTACAGAATTTGTCTTTAATCAATCTTATTTTCACTATACTCTACATGAAAAGCCATTGCCACATCT
The DNA here is from genome assembly GCF_000173975.1 of Anaerobutyricum hallii DSM 3353. GTDB lineage: Bacteria > Bacillota > Clostridia > Lachnospirales > Lachnospiraceae > Anaerobutyricum > Anaerobutyricum hallii. The sequence continues at coordinate 9,296 of NZ_ACEP01000090.1, read as the reverse complement.
TTATCTCTCCTCATAAATAATACAGTATATATTTCTTAAAGAGCTGTCAATTTTAATAGTTAACTCCTTTTAAATAATAAAGAACTTTTCTAATATCAATTTATTATTTTCCCTGACGAGAATGAAGATACCATAAACATTATATTTCCATATTGTCCCATATTCAACAATACTTATAATTTATTCTTAATGAAATATTCTAAACAAAAAAGAACTCTACCTCACAAACGTAGTAGAATAAAGAAAGATATATCCGTATATCTTCCAAAAACGATACCACGCCATCGGTAGAGTCCTTTTTCTTTTGAAGTATAGTTACTACCATAATTTCTATAGTAGCTCAATTACATTCTATAATTATTCAGCTTTTCCGATAGAACCGAAGATTTCCATCTTTTCTTTTACAGTAGCTTTGATTGCTTCTGCACCAGGAGCTAATAACTTACGAGGGTCAAATCCTTTTCCTTCTAAGTCTTTGCCTGCTTCGATATATTTACGTGTAGCTTCTGCGAAAGAAATCTGGCATTCTGTGTTTACGTTAATCTTAGAAACGCCAAGGGAAATAGCTTTTTTAATCATATCTTCTGGGATTCCTGTACCACCGTGTAATACGAGAGGCATTTCTCCAGTTAATTTCTGGATGTCATCTAATACGTCGAACTGTAATCCAGCCCAGTTTTCTGGGTATTTTCCGTGGATGTTACCGATACCTGCTGCTAACATTGTTACACCAAGATCAGCGATAGCTTTACATTCCTGAGGATCTGCACATTCGCCCATTCCTACAACGCCATCTTCTTCTCCACCGATAGAACCAACTTCTGCTTCGATAGACATTCCTTTTTCGTTACAGATTGCTACTAATTCTTTTGTCTTTTCAACGTTCTCTTCGAATGGAAGATGAGAACCATCAAACATGATGCTGGAGAATCCAGCTTCGATACACTTCTTAGCTCCTTCATATGAACCGTGGTCAAGATGAAGTGCTACTGGTACTGTAATGTTTAACTCTTCTAACATTCCGTTTACCATACCTACAACAGTTTTGTATCCTGTCATATATTTGCCCGCACCTTCGGATACACCTAAAATAACTGGGGATTTACATTCTTCTGCTGTTAACAGGATTGCTTTTGTCCACTCAAGGTTGTTGATGTTGAACTGTCCTACTGCATAATGTCCTGCTTTTGCTTTCTGAAGCATCTCTTTTGCTGATACTAATGCCATAATTATTAACCTCCATAAATATAAATATCTGCTTGCGCAGTTGTCGATGTATGGTAGCATCGCCCTAAGTTATACGAACCTATTATAACCCCAGTTCAGAAAAAAATAAAGATAATTTTGCAATAATCTTATTATTATCATTATCTCAATCCACCGTCAGCAATTCACGAAGCCTGAATAATCAGGTAATTACTGGTGATTTATTCCTGTCAGAACGGGATTTCCTATATTATTATATTAAATTTTTACTTAAATTCAAGACCGTATTTTTCGATCATTTCCTGACGTACTGCCATATACTTTTTGTTCTGTTTTTCTGTTGTGAGCTGCTGCATGATCTGTGGATATACTTCTGCAAATTCAGACTGTTCTCCACCTGTAAGCTCATCTACACGAATTAAGTGATATCCGAAATCTGTTTTTACTGGTCCGATTACTTTGCCTACTTCTGCAGTAAATACAGCTTCGTCAAATTCTTTCACCATCTGTCCACGGCCAAATGTTCCAAGGCTTCCGCCCTGTGCTTTAGATGGGCATGTAGAATATTCTTTTGCAGCGTCTTCAAATGTTTTTACACCGCTCTCGATTTCTTCTAATACTTTCTTACTTTCTTCTTCTGTTGCTGTAAGAATGTGTTTTGCTGTAGCTTTTGCTTCTTTTACGAACATTGCTTTATGCTCATTATAGTATGCTTCACATTCTTCCTGTGTTGCCTGGATATCTTTAATCTCCTGAGTTAAAGCGTACTGTCCTAAAAGTTCTCTCTTAACAGCTTCCATTGTAGCAAGGAAAGCTTCGTCCTGGTCATACTTTTTGTCATATCCAAGTTTTTCGAATAAGAAGTAGTTTGCATACTGAGTTAATGCCTGCTTTCTTCCTTCTTCTGTTGCTACATAAGCCTGCTGCTGTTCTGGAAGCTTGCTTAAAAATTCATTAAATTCTGTTTCTGTGATTTCTCTTCCTGCGGAAACTGCAATAATTTTCTCTGACATGATTCCTGTACCTTCTATACTAATAGAGTTTTAAAATAAAATTAAAAGCAGACAAATTACTGTCTATGAGCGTTCAACATACAATATCACAACAAAACGATTTCTTTTTTATTGTAAGATCTGCATGCTTTACATATACTTATGAGGTATCGCTAGAGCGTGTTTAAAAAATGCTTTCTGCAAGATGTGCATCACAATTTGTGGGAGATTTTACCTGAATGAGGGCGGCGTAGCGGGCTACGTCAACTGAATGAAAGCGGCGTAATGGGCTACGTCAACCAAATGAAGGCAAAATATACCATAAATTGAGGTGTGCAGATTGCTGGAATGATTTTTCAAACACGCTCTAACTTCATTCAAAATTTTCAACAATGATACGTCTATATACACTTCTCAAGTATATCTCTGATTCTCTAATGTACCGTTCTCTAAATATCTGCCTTATGAAACTTCATTATACTATTAAAATAAGAAGGACTCTCCTTTTCTTTTTAATTTGTGACTTCCGTGATACCACAAATGTCACATATTGTATATAATAACACAGAACGGCTTATGTTTGCGAACTATTTCTTTGAATTTCTGCAAAAATATTTTTGATTCCCACTACAAAGTAAAGAAAAAATTACATTTTTCTCAAATATACGACAATGGTATTTCTGTACAATTCATTTTCTCTTTTTATCTGTAATGATTCGTGTTCTTTTCCAAAAGTATACATAATTTCATCTTGATAAATAGTACCTGATATGGTAAAATTAGATACATAAAACGAGCTTTTTAAAGCACTAACATTTAACATTGGAAGGAGTTACAATATGTATTTAGACGAGTACAAACGCTGGCTTGCTGCTGACTTAGAAGATAGTGATCTTCATCCTGAGCTTGCCGGCATCGAGGGAAATGATGACGAGATTAAAGACCGTTTTGCAGTTGCACTGAAGTTCGGAACTGCTGGTCTCAGAGGTGTTCTCGGAGCTGGAACAAACCGTATGAACATCTATGTAGTACGTCAGGCTACACAGGGTCTCGCCAACTGGGTCAAAACACAGGGTGGCAACCAGACAGTTGCTATCAGCTATGACAGCCGTATTAAGAGTGATGTTTTTGCCAAGACTGCTGCTGCCGTTCTCGCCGCTAATGGAATTAAAGTTCGCATTTACGATGCATTAATGCCTGTTCCAGCACTTTCTTTTGCTACACGTTACTATGAGTGTAACGCAGGTATCATGGTTACCGCATCTCACAACCCAGCTAAGTATAACGGTTACAAAGCTTACGGTCCTGACGGATGCCAGATGACTGATGATGCAGCCGCTATCGTATACGATGAGATTCAGAAGACTGATGTTCTTACCGGGGCAAAATACATTTCTTTCGCAGAAGGTGTTGAGCAGGGACTCATCCGTTTTGTAGGAGATGATTGTAAGAATGCGTTCTATGAAGCTATCGAAGCACGTCAGGTTCGTCCAGGTCTTTGCAAGACTGCTGGTCTTAAGTTAGTATACAGTCCACTGAACGGTTCTGGTCTTGTTCCTGTAACAAGAGTATTAAATGACATCGGTATCACAGATATCACTATCGTTCCTGAACAGGAATATCCTAACGGATATTTCACAACATGCAGTTATCCTAATCCAGAGATTTTTGAAGCATTAAAGCTTGGTCTTGATCTTGCAAAAGAATCTGGTGCAGATCTTATGCTCGCTACTGACCCTGATGCAGACCGTGTTGGTATTGCTATGAAGTGTCCAGACGGTTCTTATGAACTTGTAACAGGTAATGAGATGGGTGTTCTGCTTCTTGACTACATCTGTGCAGGCCGCAAAGAATTAGGCACACTTCCTGAGAAGGCTGTCGCAGTGAAATCCATCGTTTCCACACCACTTGCAGACGCTGTTGCTGCTCATTACGGTGTAGAGATGAGAAGTGTACTTACAGGATTTAAATGGATCGGTGACCAGATTGCTTCCTTAGAAGCTGCTGGAGAAGTAGACCGCTTCATCTTCGGTTTCGAAGAGAGTTACGGTTACTTAGCTGGACCTTACGTTCGTGATAAAGATGCTGTAATCAGCTCCATGCTCATCTGTGAAATGGCTGCTTACTACAGAAGCATCGGAAGCTCCATCAAAGAAAGACTCGAAGAAATCTATGCTGAATATGGCCGTTACTTAAATGTTGTAGACAGTTTTGAATTCCCAGGTCTTACAGGTATGGATAAGATGTCTGGAATCATGCAGGGACTTCGTGATAACCCACCTACATCTATCGGAGATAAGAAGGTTGTCAGCGTAACAGATTATAAGAATGCAGAGGCTACTGGACTTCCAGCTGCTAACGTACTTACATACGGTCTTGATAATGGCGCAACTGTTGTTGTTCGTCCATCTGGTACAGAACCTAAGATTAAGACATATTTTACTACACTTGGAAAGGATCTTGCAGACGCTCAGGCAACAAAGGATGAATTAGCTGCTGCATTGGCTCCACTGTTTAAGTAGTTAAATTCTTATTTGCCGCAGTCAAAGAGACGCTCGCAGTAAATAAAAGAACCTATATTTGTGACTTTAGTCGCGGCGGTTGGAATACTCGCTTATACACGCTCGTATCCAAACCTTGCTCCGAAGCCACAAATATAGGTTCTTTTATTTACTGTGAGCTGTCTTTGGATGCCTATGCAAACTCAGAATTTATTTTGAGAAAGATTTGATGGGGATGCACACCATTTATCTTCGGGAGTTCGTCTGTTTTACAGACTCACAAATCAGGATTTTTTCTTATATGCCATTCCCAGACCATATGCTATAAATATAATCACAAATCTTATTATTGTACCTGTACTCAATAATGTCCCTGCCTGTATTTGTAAAACACATAAAACTACACAAAGGATAATTAAGAGTATTGTGTAGATTCTATTTAGATATTTTTTCATAAATTTTCTCCTTTATATTACAGAGAGTGAGGATTCATCTGTTTCGCCAGCTCGTATATATACCAACTTAACAAATCAGTCCTCATCCTCCTGATATTCTAAGATATCTCCAGGCTGGCAATCCAATGCTTTACAAATAGCATTCAACGTCGAAAATCGAATTGCGCTTACTTTTCCGGTTTTAATCTTCGACAAATTTACATTGGCGATTCCTATCTGCTCAGATAAATCTTTTAAATTAATCTTTCTATCTGCCATTACCCTGTCTAATCTCAATATAATTGCCATACTTCACCTACAACATCCCATCTACTTCTTTCTGTAAACTACATCCATATTTGAATACTGCCGAAAGGCAATACAAAACAAGCACAATCACAATTCCCAATACTACAGAAGAAAGATTAATTTCATTAACTGAACCAGTTGGGACAATAATATAAACAAATAACGCTGCCGATATTTTATTAATCTGATTTGATATTTGGGGGATAAATGGAGATTCACTTAGCTCTATCCATTCAAAAATCTGCTTTGTAAACCTGGCTACCAAAAACAAACTAATACAATTAATAAGCAAGCATATAAACAACGTAAAAGGTTCCTGTGATGATAAAGATAGCTTTTTCATTTCTGTTGTTACAATGTCAGGCCTATCAATCTGTATCACAGTAAACACTACTAATGCTCCTATAGACAAAACAGAGCCGAAAATCAAATTTCCGGAAATTCTCAATTTATTTTTTAAGCTTATCCTACTTCAAAAATTGGTGAACTACTCAGCAACTGAATTGGCGGAAATTCTCGCTTAATTTCCTAAAAACAGCGCAAAACTTAATTCCATTTAAAATTTTAAACTTATCTTCTATCTTATATTCAAAAATGCCTCTGATTTTACCCAGAAGCATTCTTTACCTACATCTAATTTTCTCTTTTCCATATAAATTTATTGATATAACCAAGTTAAAACTTACTTTTTCCAACTCTATTCTGTCATAAGCCATGCTGTCCCATCTGGCATTCTGTTCAGATATCCTTTATACCTTTCCAGAATCTTTCCTGTCTCTAAATCTCTTACGATGACCTCTTCTCCATATCCATAATTCAATACATCCAGTAAATCCTCATTCCATTTAGAACTATACATTTTCTCGTTTTCTACAAACTCAATGCTTTCATTTTCTTCCAGATATATTTTTCGTTTCGGAGCCAAAAATTCTATGGCATTTTCTTCCATACTATTTCGTACAATCATAAAGGGGCTTTCAATTAATCTGATATTCATTAAGTCATCAATTTCCGAAAGCGAAATTTCTTCGATTACTTCAACACTTTCTTCATCTGGTTTATAGGCAATCGCCTGAAGGATTCTTTTATTAAAATCATATCTCAAAATCCCAAAAGAATTGCTTGCCTTGTCATACACAGGAGCCTCCAGATACACATTTTTCTCCTGTTTTATCGACTCATATGCCTTGCCAGTTTTATTAAAAAAGCATAACTTACTTCCAGCATACTCTCTTCCTTTTCCACATTCCTCCGCTACTTCCACATTAGACATCCACGTTGGATAAATACCGTAATACCACTCATCAGTATTTTCAAACTTCTCTACACAGAAATCTTCAAATCCATGAAATGTTTTTATCTCCATAATAATCTCCTTATCCTTTAAAATATAAAATTTGCCACAGGAAAGCAGACCCCCTCTTAGAGGAATGGTTTTTCAAACACGCTCTAAACCAAAAACAGCTCCCAAAAAGAGAAGATATCCTATATTTGTGGCCTTATAGCGAGGATTGAATGTAAACCCGAAGGCAAACATTCAACCCACAGTGATAGAGTCACAAATATAGGATATCTTCTCTTTTTGGGAGCGTCTCTCCCTGCCTGCAGTAACCCAGAATTATTCTACAGTAACACTCTTTGCAAGGTTTCTAGGTTTATCAACATCAAGTCCTCTTGCAACGCTTACATAATATCCCATTAACTGTAATGGAATAATTGCGAGTGTCGTTGTAAAATGCGGATCTGTCTTAGGCACATATACAACAAAGTCTACCATGTCTTCAAGGTAGTAACTTCCGTTCTCTGCAACACCCATCAGGTATGCGCCACGGCTCTTTACTTCCTGCATGTTACTCAGTGTCTTCTCGCAAAGGTGACTCTGAGTAAGAACACCGATTACAAGTGTTCCATCTTCAATCAGGCTGATGGTTCCGTGTTTTAACTCACCTGCTGCATAAGCTTCGGAATGTACATAGCTGACTTCTTTCATCTTCAGGCTTCCTTCCTGACAGATTGCGTAATCAAGTCCACGACCGATAAAGAATACATCGTGTGCGGATGCAAATTTATTAGCGAACCACTGAATTCGTTCTTTATCTGCTAAGATGCTTGCAACCTTTTCTGGAAGGAGCACGATCTCTTTGAGCATGCTATTGAGGGTAGATTCTTCAATCTCTCCTCTTACCTGTGCAGCGTACATGGAGAGGATATACATACAAATTAACTGTGTGCTGTATGCCTTAGTGGTAGCAACGGCAATTTCAGGTCCGGCTAAAGTGTACATAACGTGGTCTGCTTCTCTTGCAATACTGGAACCAACTACATTAACGATTGCTAATGTCTTTACTCCCATTTCTTTTGTAAGACGCAGTGCTGCAAGGCTATCTGCTGTCTCTCCTGACTGTGAAATAATGACAACTAATGTATCTTGGGAAAGCTTTGGATTACGGTAACGGAATTCAGAAGCGAAATCTACGTCTACTATTAATCCTGTGAGGTCTTCCATCACATATTTGGCTGCAATACCAACATGATAAGCAGAACCGCAGGCTACGATACAAATTCTATGATACTGTGCAAATTCTTCTGGTGAAATACCGACAGAACTTAAATCAATCTTACCGTCTTTTACATATGTATTGATTGTATCTTTGAGTGCCTTTGGCTGCTCATGAATCTCTTTCATCATGAAATGCTCGAAACCGCCTTTTTCCGCTGCTTCTGCATCCCACTTAATGTTAACCATTTCTTTTTCAATCTCGTCACCGTTCATGTTAAAGAAACGGATGCTGTCTTCGTGAAGTTCTGCCATCTCCATGTTATCAAGATAGTATACATTTCTTGTGTAAGAAAGGATAGCAGGAACGTCAGATGCGATAAATGCTCCACCTTCATTCTGTCCAACGATTAATGGACTGTCTTTTCGTGCTGCGTAAACAACACCTGGACGATCTTTGAACATAATACCCAGTGCGAAAGAACCACGAACACGAAGTAATGCTCTTGACATACTTTCTAATGGGTTATGATCTGTCTTCTCATAGTAATAAGCGATAAGCTTCACTGCTACTTCTGTATCTGTCTCAGAATAGAAAGTATAACCTTTCTGTGTGAGATGGTCTTTTAATTCCTGATAGTTCTCAATGATTCCGTTATGAACCATAACAACCATCTTGTCATCACTACAATGAGGATGCGCGTTCTTCTCAGAAGGTGCGCCATGTGTTGCCCAACGGGTATGACCAATACCACATCCACCTGGCATCGCTTTTCCGCTGTCTGTCTTCTCTAACAGATTCTTAAGACGTCCCTTTGTCTTTACAATGTCTATGTCATTCTCAGCTTCATTGAAAACAGCTACTCCGGCTGAATCATATCCCCTGTACTCCAGTTTTGATAAACCATTCAGTACAATTGGCGCTGCCGCCTCTCTACCAGTGTATCCAACAATTCCACACATATATAATCTCCTTTAAAAGTTAAAATGATTGAAACAATTTAAATTTTTCATCCTTAAGTGTAGCATGGCTATCGGGAAAAGGCAAGATTTTACGCGCCAATTCACTTTCCTGATTTTTTCGGAAACAGTTTGTTATTTTTATTAGGTTAGTATCCGGTTTTAATTTATTTTCTTCTTTGTTCTGTCGGATTTCTACAATTGTTATATATGCAGCTATTCAGAGTACTTGCAGTTTGCCCGTAATCCCTTTTTAATAAATACTGCTTTTCTCTGAATAGCTACTTTTCTAATATTAAAACTTATTCCCTCTGCTTATTTTTATTCCAAATTACTTAACATATTACAGACTCACAACAACCATATAACTTTTACCCGTTTAAGTGACATCCTCCCT
>NZ_ACEP01000091.1 GCF_000173975.1 Anaerobutyricum hallii DSM 3353 | reverse complement strand
TCCCCTTTCTTAAGAATATTTTAGATTTGCTTTATCTTATGCTTAAGATTTTTCTGTTATTCTATAGTTATAAACAACATCTATAGCTGTGAATATTCCATTTTTGACAATTGGAATATTTGCAATGATATTAAGGAGTTACCAATGAAAAATATATTGCAGTATTTTGAGAAAACCTGTGAGCAGTTTCCCAATCATATAGCGGTAGCAAATGAATCTTCTTCGGTTACTTTTAATGATTTAAAAACAAGAAGTCAGCAGACCGGTACTATGATTGCTTCTGAACTAAAACAAGATTCCCTTCCTGTGGCTATTTATATTGATAAGAGTCCGGCTTTAGTGGAGGCAATGTTAAGTGTTCTTTACAGCGGCAATTTTTATGTTGTTCTTGATACGCAGATGCCTGTAGAAAGGGTTCGCCGTATTTTTGAAACATTGCAGCCGGCAGCGATTCTCACAGATAAATCTTATATTGATAAAGTTGAATCTATTAATAGTTTTAAAAATGATAATGCGATAAATAGTACATCTATTACAGAACAAAGCTGCGAAAATAGCCAGATTAAAGAGGATAAACTGAAAACGTTTTATAAAACATTTTATATAGAAGACAGTATTTCAACAGAAATAGATACAAAACTTCTTGGAAGATTGAGAAGTCAGATGACGGAACGTGATCCTGCTTATATTCTTTATACTTCCGGCTCTACTGGACAGCCAAAGGGTACAGTGATCAGTCATCGTGCGTTAATTGCATATAGCGACTGGTTCATTCACGCATTTGACATTAATGAAAGAACTGTTTTTGGAAGCCAGACACCGTTGTATTTTAGTATGTCTGTTTCTGATCTGTATGCCTCACTTCGTACTGGAGCAACGTATCAGATTATTCCGAAAAAGTATTTTTCATTTCCGATGCAGCTTATTGAATATCTGAACACTTATAAGATAAATACGATTTACTGGGTTCCTTCTGCGCTTAATATTGTGGCAAATTGGGATACATTTGCTTATATTAAACCGAAATATCTTAAAAAAGTGCTGTTTGCTGGCGAGGTGATGCCAGTAAAACAATTAAATTACTGGCGGAAGGCGCTCCCTGATGTTTTCTATGCCAATTTGTTTGGTCCGACAGAAACAACCGATATATGCAGTTATTATGTCGTAAATCGTACATTTTCTGATGATGAGACACTTCCGATTGGTGTTGCTTGCAGCAACTGTGATTTGATTATTGCAGATGAGAACGGAAAGGAAGCCACAAGTGGTGAACTTCTTGTCAGAGGCCCATTTCTTGCAGATGGTTATTATCATAATCCGGAAAAGACCGCTGAAGTTTTCGTTCAGAATCCACTGAATGATGCTTATCCCGAAATCGTATACCGTACAGGTGACCTTGTATACAGAGGCGAGGACGGTCTTTTAAGATATCAGGGAAGAAAAGATTTCCAGATCAAACATATGGGATACCGTATTGAACCTGGTGAAATTGAAGCTGCCATCGGCGCACTTCCGGAAATTCATGCATGTGTATGCATTTATCTTGAAACTACGGACGAAATTCTTTTATTTTATCAGGGAAAGATTAAACAGGAATCTCTCTCGGCGGCAGTTTCAGGCAAACTTCCTGCTTATATGCGCCCAAATAAATTCATTCGAATTCGTCAGATGCCTTACAATTCAAATGGTAAGGTTAATAGAAAGTTATTGAAAACGAACTATCTGGAAGAAAATCAGCTATAACACTATAGCAGAAAAAACTATATAAAAAGTAACTATTACAATGACTATAACAATATTTATAAACACTATACGGAGGAAAATTAATTATGGACACTATTCTTGAAATTTTAGAAACGATTAAACCGGGAGCTGATTTTGCTTCATCCACAGATTTTATCGAAGAACATCTTTTAGAATCCATGGAGATTCTTCAGCTTGTATCTGAACTTAATGACGAATTTGATATTAATATCACGCTTCCTTATATTAAACCAGAGAACTTTAAGTCTGTGGAAAGCATTTACAACATGGTTCAGGAAATTTTAGAAGATGAGTAGGTGAGAATATGCAGTATAATTCATGGCTCTATCTCTTTCCTTTTCTTGGCGGCAGCATAATTCTATATTATTTAATTCCTGTAAAACGCCGCTGGATTGGTCTTCTTTTTTCGAGCCTGCTGTTCTATATTCTTGCAATGAAGAATCTGGTTGCCGTTGTTTTATTTACGACGGCAACCATTTATCTTGGTGCAAGAACAATTGAAGAATTCAATGAACAGTTCAAGTTAAAGAAAAAAGAGTTAGACCGTGCCGCCCGAAAAGAACTAAAGAGTAAAATAACAAAAAAGAATCGTTATATTATTGCACTGTTATGTGTCATTAATTTCGGTATTCTATTTGTCACAAAGTACTTTAACTTTTTTGGTGAAAATATCAACGCTCTCTTTCATGCACTGCATATTTCCGCACAGATTCCATTCTTAGATATTTTTCTCCCACTTGGAATCTCCTTCTATACCTTATCTGCCATCAGTTATGTAACAGATGTTGCCCGGGGAGTATGCAAAGCAGAAAAGAATTATTTTCGCCTTCTCCTGTTTTTGATTTTTTTCCCGATTATTACAGAGGGACCAATTTCTCGTTATGGACAGCTTGGAGAAGAGTTAAAAGCAGAACATCATTTTGATTATAAGCAATTTTGTTTTGGCGCTCAGCTTATCGTGTGGGGGCTTTTTCAGAAAGTTCTTCTTTCTGACCGTGTAAATATGTATGTCCGCGCTATTTTTGCAAATCATGAGAAATATTCCGGGTTTCCGGTTATTATGGCAATTCTTTTGTATACATTCCAACTCTACATGGATTTTGCCGGCTGTATCAACATTGCACGGGGAAGCGCGCAGCTTTTTGGAATTACATTAGAAGAGAACTTTAAACGGCCTTTCTTCGCCACTTCCGTTAATGAGTTCTGGCGCAGATGGCATATCACTCTCGGAGCCTGGTTTAAAGATTACATTTTTTATCCAATCTCCCTCGGAACGCATTTTCAGAAATTCAGTCAGAACTGTAGAAAACATATGAACCGTTACTATGCCGCAACTATTCCTGGCATTTTTGCATTGTTTGCTGTTTGGTTTGGAAATGGAATCTGGCATGGAGCCGAATGGAAATACATTATTTATGGACTTTATTACTACGTTATCATGGTTCTTGGAATGTTGCTTGAACCGGCTTTCGTAAGTTTTTGCAGCAAACTTAATATCGACAGAAATGCTTCCTGGTATCATACAATGCAGGTAGTGCGTACTTTTATCCTTGTAAATATTGGAATGCTTATATTCCGGTCAAAGGATATTAAAACAGCAATCACTATGCTTGGTTCCGTATTTCAACCGTGGCATGGAAAATCTAATTTCTGGCAACTGGCATTTAACCGAGGCGGTCTATTTAAATTAGACTTTCTGCTTATTGCCTTCAGTGTCATTCTCCTTTATTTTATCGGAAAGAAACAGGAAAATGGTCATTCTATCCGTGAACTGATTCTTGCACAGCCATTACCGATTCGCTGGGCCATCTATATAATTCCGATTGTATTGATTATCATTGCTGGAGCCTACGGACCAGGATGGGGCGTTGCAGATTTTATTTACGCTAAATTTTAACTTACAGGAGGATTTAAAATGTCTAAAAAACGAATGATAACGAAAAGCGTAATTTTCCTGCTGATTTTAGCGTTTATACTGAAAATCTTTTCCTCCCTTTCTATCGCTATGGGATATAACGCTAATCCGCTGTATAACTATTCCAGCTATAGCATTTTTCAGGAGCCAGATAATAGTATTGATGTACTCTCCATCGGAGACAGCAATGTATACAGCAGCATTTTCCCTCTCGTATGGTGGGAACAACAGGGATTTACCGGATATACCTGGGGACAGCCAAGCCAGCGTATCCCGGAAACTTATGAATATTTAAAGAAAATTTATAAACACCAGAAACCATCTATCGTCCTAATTGATGGCAATAACCTTTTCCGTGATAAAACCGATATTGATAATCTCGACTCTATCACAAAGGCCAAACTTGCAACTATTTTCCCTGTTATCAGTTTCCACAAAAATCTGAATCCTCGCAGATTGAAAAATATTTTTGGGAATCAACACTCCGTTATGAAAGGATATTATTATCGAAAGGCCTCTCATAAAGTACATAAGAAAAAGCACCGCATGAAATTCACCAGAAAATGCTGGCAGATTAACAAACTCAGTACTTCTACTTTTTCCAAGTGTATTCATTACTGCAAAAGCCAGGGTTCCATCCCTGTTCTGATTTCCGTTCCAAACTATAACGGATGGAATTATCAAAAGCATAATGCCTTACAGGAAATTGCCGATAAAAACGGAATCAACTTTGTCGATCTGAATCTGGAATTAAAGGAACAGATTAATTGGAAAAAAGATAGTGTAGATGGCGGCGACCATCTTAATATCAAGGGTGCTAAAAAGACCTCTGCCTATCTTGGAGAATATCTGAAAAAAGAGTATGGTCTTCCTGACCGCAGGGGAACTGCGAATTATAAACAGTGGGATAACGATGTGGAGGAATGGGAAAAGTTAATGTTGCTGGATAAACACAGAAAAGTTGGTTTGTAGTGACAGACAGACGCTCCCGAAGAGAGAAGATATTCTATATTTGTGACCTCGGGGGCTATCTTTGGCTATTGCAAATTAGTGAAAGATATTCTTTAGAGTTTTTTGAAAATATGCTATGATAACAACAGCTGTTTTTAAGGATTTAAATTCAATATTTATTAACTGGGATGGAATCCAAATTGAAGCAGTTAAAAGGGTTTTAATTTATATTTCAACATATATTTATTTACTACCGGGAGGTTTTTATGTACACAGAAGCATATAAAAAATTAGAACGCAGTTTAACAGATAATATCACTGAAGCACAGGCAAAACTAGGTTATAGCAAAAATACGATGCAGTTCTGCTATCCACTCCGTACTTTAAATCATTTCTTCAACAGTGAGTGGGAAGCTGACGAGATGAATAAGGCATTACAGGAATTTATTGATTTTGTTGCCCCTAGATTTGGAGAAACTAGAATTGAGTATAAAGAACATCGTTTCTGCTTTTATTTAAGCGAAGCTGCCCCTACTTATGTCCATGAACATAAAGAGAAAAATGAGTTTATTTTCGAACTGATTCAGTTATTATTAAAACCAGATACTTCTCTTGAGACAGTCACTTCTTTCTTTAAAGAATGGGATAAGAATTGTGTTATAAAAGAAGTCAATAACGATGAATTTGATATTCTGATCACATTCACTGACAGAGATGACCCATATTATTATTGCTTTAAGGATGAAGAACTTCAAATCGTATACCATAGATTCTTACCAGAAGATTATGAGGATTTTGGCTTTTAATTCATTGGCTAAGCAGACGCTCCCAGGGAATACCATACGCTATATTTGTGACTTTCATCGCTGCAAGAAATAGTCTTCTATGAAAAGCCTGACATTAAAAAA